>JAZRLT010000084.1:0-12197 GCA_045646995.1 Eubacteriales bacterium
CAACGTTTCAAAAAAGTCAATTAAAAAAACAGCAAACACCGCATCAAGTTATCTCTTTTCGCAAATTAAATAACAAGTCGGAGGCCAAGCGGTCTTAGGAAGACAATTAGGGGCTACAACTCCTTGGCTCACAGAACGACATGGCTACGATCCGACTTCAACGTTTCAAAAAAGTCAATTAAAAAAACAGCAAACACCGCATCAAGTTATCTCTTTTCGCAAATTAAATAACTTTTATTACGGTTTTTTTGCCAAAAGTCACAAAAAAGAATTTTTTGTTAATTTTTGCTTGACAGAGTTGACGCGTATTAATATAATAGGTAGCGTGCGAAGTGTGGGCATTCGGCGGAAACGCCTTGTAAACACCCTTTGCATAACAAATACAAAACGGCTAAAAAGCCGAAAAATATGAAAGGGTCAAGCTATGAACTTCGACATCACTCTCATCCTTGGCTTAGTTTTTGTTGCAGCTCTCGGCGGTCTCGCTTATGCAGCTTTCAACTTCTTCTCTGTCAAGAAGCTCGAAGAAGGTACCGAACGTATGCAGGAAATTGCTTCTGCTGTCCGTGTCGGCGCAAATGCCTTCATCACCTATGAGTACAAGATCGTTGCTATTGTTGCTGTAATAGTCGCTATCTTGCTCGCTCTCGTTATCTCCTGGTCCGCCGGTGTTGCTTTTGTAATCGGTGCTACCATGAGTGCTTCCGCAGGTTGGGTAGGTATGAAAATCGCTACCTACGCAAACGTTCGTGTTACTAACACCGCACTCTCCACCAAGTCCCTCTCCAAAACCCTCAAGGTTGCGTTCAAGGGCGGCTCGGTAATGGGTCTCTGCGTTGCAGGCTTCGCACTTCTCGGTATTTTCATCGTCTTCATCTTGTTCGGTATCGGTTTCAACCAGATCGCCGTTGCAGCAAGAGAAGAAGGTGCAAAGGTAGTTGCGGCTTCCACCAGCAGCATCCTCTCCCTCTGTGGCGTTAACCTCCACGAGTCTTCCTTCACCATGACCCTTTCCGGTTATGCTCTCGGTTGCTCTATCATCGCTATGTTCGCACGTATCGGCGGCGGTATCTACACCAAGGCTGCTGACATGGGTGCCGACCTCGTTGGTAAGACCGAAGCACACATCCCCGAAGACGACCCCAGAAACCCCGCTACCATCGCAGACAACGTTGGTGACAACGTTGGTGACGTTGCAGGTCTCGGCGCTGACCTTCTCGAAAGCTACGTTGGCGCACTTCTTTCCGGCTCCATTCTCGCAATCGAGCTCTTCGTAAACTTGACTTACACCGATGCAAACATGATGAAGGCTATGATCTTCTTCCCTCTTGCATTCGCTGCAGCAGGTCTTATCTCTTGTATCATCGGTATCGCTTCTCTCCTTATCCGTAAGAAGCTTTCCGACAACCCCCACAAGGAACTCAACGGCGCTACCTACATTTCCGCAGTTCTCACCATGGCTGCAGGCGCAGGCATCGCTTATTATGCATTCAACGGAATCGAATCTTCCGTTCTTGAAACCCTCAACTTCAGACTCGGTTGGATCTCTCCCTGGGTTGCTGCTGCTATCGGTATCGTTGCAGGTATCGTTATCGGTAAGCTCGCTGAATACTACACCTCTTACGACTACAATCCTACCAAGGTTCTCGCACACGCTTCTATCGACGGTTCCGCCCTCACCATTACTCAGGGTCTCTCCCTCGGTATGATCTCCTGTATGCTTCCTTGCGTAGTTCTCGGCGTTTCCATCTACGCTTCCTACCTCCTTTCCGGTATGTTCGGCGTTTCCGCTGCTGCTATCGGTATGCTTTCCTTCGTTGCAGTTACCGTATCCGTTGACGCTTACGGTCCTATCTCTGACAACGCAGGCGGTATCGCAGAAATGTCCTACCTCGAACCCGAAGTTCGTGAAATCACCGACGAGCTCGACGCAGTTGGTAACACCACCGCTGCTATCGGTAAGGGCTTCGCAATCGGCTCCGCTGCTCTTGCAACCCTTTCCATGATGACCTCTTACATCTTCGCTGCAAACAACGAAGTTACCGGTACCTCTCTCGAACTCAACGTTCTCGATCCTCTCGTACTCGTCGGCGCTATCGTCGGTGCGGCACTTCCCTTCATGTTCTCCGGTATGCTTATCAACGCTGTTGCTAAGGCTGCTCAGAAGATGGTTGAAGAAGTTCGCCGTCAGTTCAAGGAAATCAAGGGTCTTCTCGAAGGCGAAGTTCTTCCCGACTACAAGACCTGTATCGAAATTTCCTCTCAGGGCGCTCTCAAGGAAATGCGTGTTCCCGCTATCTTCTGTATCGCATTCCCCGTTGTTTGCGGTTTCGTATTCGGTTACGCATTCGTTGGCGGTGTACTCGTAGGTGCTACCATTTCCGCTATCATGCTCGCTCTCTTCTGCGGTAACGCAGGCGGCGCTTGGGATAACGGTAAGAAGTACATCGAAGTTACCGGCGTTGAAGGCAACAAGAAGGGCTCGCCCGCTCACGACGCTGCAGTCGTTGGTGACACCGTTGGTGACCCCTTGAAGGATACCGTTGGTCCTTCTCTCGATATTCTTATCAAGATCATGAGCACCATCTCCTTGGTTACCGTTGGCGTATTTGCTAAGTACAACCTCCTTGGTTGGATCATGGAGAAGCTCGGTTAATCGATTGATAATCGACTTTCATACACACATTTTTCCGGACGCGTTGGCTCCCAGAGCCATCGCGCCCCTTCAATTAACGGCAGGTTTTCCCGTTGTATTCGACGGCACCGCATCGGGATTACTTGAATTAATGGAGCGCGACGGGATCGATATATCGGTCGTACTCAACACCGTCACCAACGTCAAGCAAACCGAAAACGTCAATGCTTTCGCCTTATCCACAATGGCTAATCACGAAAAGCTTATACCGTATTGCTCGCTCCATCCGCTTTGCGAAAACCCCAAGGAAGCCTTAGAACGTCTAAAAGCTTCGGGAATAAAGGGAATCAAGCTTCATCCCGATTACGTCGGCATAGAGATCGACGACGAGCGCAACGCTCCGTTGCTTACCGCGGCGAGCGAGCTTAATATGCCGGTAATCATCCACGCGGGCTACGACCCTGTTTCGCCGAGCAAGATGCACGCTTCTCCCGACGCTATATGCCGAGTTCTCGAAAGATACCCCGACCTTACCCTTATCGCCGCTCATCTCGGCGGTGTATTACAATGGGACGAGGTTATCGAAAAGCTATGCGGTAAAAACCTTTATCTTGATACCGCGTTTTGTTGCGAGCGTGTCGGAATCACCGTCGAGCAAGGCAAGAAAATTTTCGAAAAGCACCCGCACGACAAGATAATCTTCGGTTCGGACGCACCTTGGGCAAGCCCCTCGGAAGTGCTCGGGTTTTTATCCAAGCTCGGATTATCCGACGAAACAAAAAGGCTTGTTCTTTGTGAGAACGCAAAAAAACTGCTCAATATATAAAAGACCTTTGCAGGCTGATTTTTTCACAGCTTTGCAAAAGTCTTTTTTTGTTGCCATAATGCACAAAAGAGAAGGGGCCGTTTTGTAATTTTCAACAAACAGCGAAATTGTGCTTGATTATTCGAAGATTAGGTGATATAATCATTAGTAACTAAGATTGGAGCTCTATGCTTGGAGGTCATTATGAAAAAATTCCTTTGTTTTGCGCTCTGTATCATCTTCTGTCTCGGCGCTTTCGCGTCCTGCGGATTGAAGGAAGATGAAAAAGGCGCGTCTGTCAACGTCTTTATTTCGGGATTCCCGAACACGCTCGACCCTGCGGTCGTTCAGATCAACAGCGACGCTGAGCAGATCATCTCAATGATTTTTGAACCCCTTACCTCTCTTGACGAGGACGGAAAGGTTAAGCCCGCTCTCGCCGAAGAATGGTATTATAAATACGACGAAATTTACCAGAAGCATCAGATGCACTTCGAGTTGAAGACAACCTCTTGGAGCGATAACCGTCAGGTTACCGCCGACGACGTTATCTACGCTTGGAGACGTATTCTCGATCCCGCGATGGACAGCCCCTACGCTTCGCTTCTTTATATTATTAAAGGCGCAAGATCCGTTAAATCGGGCGTCGGCACCATCGACGACCTCGGTCTTGAGGCTTGGGACGATACCCATCTCGTCGTAACCTTCGAAAACGATTATTTCAACACCGATCCCGAAATCGCTTGCGAGCTCTTCGCTCAGCAGGTTTCCAACGTTCACCTCTCTCCCTGCCGTGAAGATATCGTTACCCGTTGCGAAAAGGCGGGCGACGACTGGGCGGCAAGCGCTACCGATATCGTATGTAACGGCGAATTCAGAGTTCAGTCGATGGATATGCCCCGTGCGAGAAAGGAAAGCGACGGCGAGGACTACGATAACAAGTTCGCTTGTAAGCTCGTTCTCGAGCGTAACGCGTACTATATGCGAGACGTTGAAGACGACGACATCGACGAATACGTAAGACCCTATCGTATCAACTGCTACTACTACGAAGGTCTTACCGAATACTATCCCAACGAAACCGGTCTTACCCAGCAGTTGTTCCAGTCCAACCGTTTCAACAGCGGTGAGATCTACTACTTGAGCTCCTTCACCAAGGATTCCTTCGCTTCTTACAAGGAAGATCTCGAGACTCAGCAGACTCTTAACGGCTTTGCTTTCTATTTCAACACCGAAAACGAGATTCTCAAGGACGCTAAAGTACGTCAGGCTCTCTCGGTTGCGCTCGACAGAAACGCAATCGTTACCGAAACCACCGGCACCGGCGAGATCGCCGCTACCGGATACGTTCCCAACGGCGTATTCAACACCGACAGAAAGACCGATTTCCGTACCGAAGGCGGCAATCTTTACAACACCGCTTCCGATATTAACAAGGCCAAAGAGCTCGCAAAGGGCAAAAAGGGCACTCTTACCGTAACCTATCTCGTTCCTACCAACGATTACACCATCAAGAACTACGGCAAGAAGATCGACTACACCAGCATTTACGAAAACATCGCTAAGAAGGCAGGCGAATATTGGAAGAGCCTCGGCTTTACCATCAAGTACAAGGGTCTTAACCCCGACGACTATACTGCCGCGCTCAAGAACAGAGATTACGACATCATCGGCGTTAACGTTATCAGCGGTTCTGCCGACGCTCTCAACTACCTCGCTCCCTTCGCTAAGGAATTCAGCGGTACAAGCGTAGTTGTTGACAACTCCGTTGCAAACGCCGACGAGGTATTCAATACTCACTACACCAACTTCGATAACAAGGATTACAGCGCACTTATCGAAACCGCATACAAAGCAGGCTCTCTCGCCGACAGAGCAAAGGCTCTTCACGATGCTGAAGCAAAGCTTGTCGAGCTCTGCCCCGCTACTATGGTATTCTGGTACACCTACAGCTACGTAGCAAGCGATGAGATCAGCGGTTACGAAAACGACAGCTGGTTCGGATACGTCAATATGATCGATCTTAAGCTCTCCGACTGGCGCGACGTTAACTCCAAGGAAGCTGAAATCCTCGAAGCAAGAGATAACAAGAAAAAATAATCAGTCGGTAAGAAGCTGTACCGCAAGTGCGAGTGAAAGAACCGTCACACCGAGGTTGTAACCGCTTGATAGGATACAGATTATCGACAAAGCAGCAAAAAACAATTTAGTAACCGTCGAAACGGCAGAGCAAAAACGCTCCGCCGTTTCTTTTTTATTCGTTTTTTCGGAAAGAAAGCAAAACAGCGCTTTCCCGCCGTCAAGCTTTTTTATCGGGAGAAGGTTGAAAAACCCGAGCACGAGATTGATCACAACCGCATAAACGGCAACGGCGCTTCCCGTTGCCGAATACCACAGAAAAGACGCTGCGGCACACAAAGCGGACGCGAACGGTCCCGAAACCGCAATGATCGTTTCGGCGCGGTCGGGGATACCCTCGGGGCAAACGATAACTGCGCCCATCGGAAGAACATCCACTCTCCGCACACGATATCCGCATAACCTCATCGCAAGAATATGCCCCGCTTCGTGCAAAAAAGCCGAAATAACAAGAACCAAAAACGCTTCCGCTCCCTCGAGCCAAAGCATCACCAAAATCGCAGGAAGAGCAAAAAGCGAGATACGCGTACGTATTCTCGGAAGAACGATAAACATAATTACCCCGCGCTCACATATTTCTTTCGATAACGCTCATAATGCCATTTACACGTCCGCCGACGCTATCGCCTCCGAACACCGCTATCCCATCGTCCGGCAGAAAAAAGAGCATCAACGCAGACAATCCCAAAAGAAAAAACAAAACCATTTTAGCCGTATCCGAGCGGCTTTTAAGCGACACAAAGGGTTTTTTCAAAAAAATCCACCTCACCTATCGATTGCGACAAAATACACCTACACTGCGAGATTATAATAAACGCAGAGGTAGGTGTTTTTATGTATGCCGACACGACGGTTATTTATTCCGATATATTATTTCTTATTAACTTTTCAATAGATTTTTTATGCCTTTTCATAACAGGGCGGATTTTGAACAGGAATTCCAAGACGCCGAGAATGATCATCTCCGCGGTTATGGGAGGAATATACTCATTTTTGCCGTATCTGTTCCCGTTTTCTATTCCCATTTCGCTGATTTTAAACCTATTTACCGCAGTATTATTGTGTTTTGTTTCGTACGGCTTCGACGGTATATCTGCATTGCTGTTAAATACCATAACGTTCGGAGTGACCGAAGCGTTGATGGGCGGCTTGGTAACCGCAATATTTAATCTTTTTTCGCAATATTCCAAAGGGGCTTATACCGAAATGACCTATCTTTCGTTCACCGCGGTATGTATAATTTCGGCGCTTGTAGTGTTATCTTACGGGCTTATATGCCGCAAGAAAATACATACTCGATCGGCAGAGATACGCATATATTCAAAAAACGAACGCTTTTCGGCAAGACTGATTGCGGACAGCGGAAACCTTGTAACAGAGCCTTTTTCGGCATTGCCCGTAATAGTAATTTCCGCGTCGTCGCTTCCTCCGCCGTACGACAGACCCGAAAGTGATATCTTCCCCCTTCCCTTGCGCGCCATTCCCTTCGGCACAAGCTCGGGCAAGGGATGCTTTTTTGGATTCAGACCCGACAGAATAGAGCTTATACGCTTAGGCAAAAAGCCGAAGCGTATCGATGCTTACGTAGGAATAGATACCGGAAACACACGATATTCGGGATATGACGGAATTATCCCGACAAGCTTACTTTAGGAGAGGTACTATGATAGGCAAAAAGATAGATTTGGTAATCGAGTGGATAAAACAGACCTTAGGAATCGGCGATGAGCTTTTTTACATAAACGGTCCTCTTACCCTTCCCCCGCCGTTATCGAAAGAAGAGGAGGCGGAATACATAGAGCAGCTTCCGGACAACGCTGATGCCAAAAAGATACTTATCGAGCATAATCTAAGACTTGTAGTATATATAGCGCGTAAATTCGAGGGCACGGCGGTAGGTATAGAGGATCTGATCTCGATAGGAACGATCGGGCTCATAAAGGCGATAAACACATTCCGCTCCGACAAGCAGATAAAGCTCGCAACCTACGCCTCGAGATGCATTGAAAACGAAATATTAATGTTTCTGCGCAAGAACACAGGCTCAAAAAACGAGCTTTCGTTAGACGAGCCGCTTAACGTGGATTACGACGGAAACGAGCTATTATTAAGCGACGTTCTCGGAACCGAAAATGATTACGTATACAAAAGCCTCGAGGAAAACGAGGACAAGAAGATGATATCCCGCGCGATAGCGTCGCTAAACCCGCGCGACAGAGAGATAATCGAGCTTCGTTACGGGCTCAACCGCGGCGGAAACGAGCTTACCCAAAAGGAGGTAGCGGATATGCTCGGTATATCGCAAAGCTATATTTCGAGGCTCGAAAAGAAGATAATAATACGGCTCAAGGAGTTCCTCACCAAGCAAAACTATTGACATAAACCGCAAAAAGAGTATAATTATAGCATAAAAGCATCGAATCCGTAACGGTTTTGGCGTCAATTCGATTCTTTTATGCTATCAACTTCAACAAGAAAGGAGGCAGTATTCTGGGTTTCTTCAAAAAAGAGCCCGCGAAGACGGTAATTGAATCAAGCGCGCTTCCGAAGGCGGCGGCATTCGTCGATTACGAGCATTGGTACATCTCGTTAAAGACCAATTACGGCTTACAACCGAACATAAAGGCTTGGTTCGAGGATCTCAATTCAAAATTCAACCTCACCGAGGTAAACTTCTTCGCGGATTTCTCCCACAAAAGTCTTGCGGACGAAATAGGACGTATTCGTCTTTTCTCAAACAAGATTATCGACACCCGAAGCCCCAACGGAGTTCAAAAGGACTTTACCGATTTTATTATACTCGATAATATGTACCAAAAGGCGCTGTCAAGCGAAGATATCGAGGTTTTCATTCTCTTTTCGGGCGACGGTCATTTCAGCTCGGTTACGTCATTTCTTAAAAACTTCTACCACAAGCAGGTTGTAGTATACGGAATCAACGGTTGTTTCTCGAAGCAGTTACGCGAAACCGCAAACGTTTTTTATATCTTACCTACCGAGCAGGACATTAACGAAAGTTTTTATTCTCACATTTTTGATTACCTGAAGACGAGTCCCAACCCTACCTACAACGAAGCGATAAACACGGCTTTAAAGAAAAGCCGCGGAAATGTGTCAAAGCAAAAAATCGCAAGCGCGATGAAAACACTTACTGAAAATAACGTTATATCGGAACGCACTATCGCAATGAGCAAGGGCAAAAAACAGAAATTACTTTTTGTGGATTGGGAAAAAGCCAAGGAATCGGGGCTTTATACCGAAAAAACCGAATAAATCGGATAGGAAATTTCACAAAACCTATTGTAAACATCAAGTTTTTGTGATATAATAACTGCATAAAGAAGATTAAGTTATCAAGAGAGGGTTTCGTGAAACCCTCTCTTGAACATTGATAGGAGGTTTTTTATGGCAGACAAGAAAACGAATATAGCCTCTAAGGTACGAAACGCCGTCGAGGATGTTATCGTCAACGCGGGCTATACTCTTTGGGACGTCGCTTATTACAAAGAAGGTCCCGAAATGATTCTTGAAATTTCCATCGACCGTGAAGACGGCATTTCGATAAACGATTGCTCGGAGGTAACGAGACTTGTCGAACCCATTATCGATGAGCTCGATCCCATCGAAGAACGCTATTGCCTTCAGGTCGCGTCGGCGGGTATGGTTCGTCCTCTCAGCAAGGAAGACCATTTACGCTTTGCCCGCGACAGCCGACTTGACGTAACCGTAGGACTTTATGTTGCGATAGACGGAAGCAAGGAATACAACGGAGTCATCGAAGAATTTGACGACGATTCGGTAACTATTATCAGCGACGGTGTTTCGCGCCGTTTTGAGATGAAGCAAATTTCAAAGATAAACGCAGAATTTGATGCGGAGGAACCCGCAGAAAACAACAAGGAGACAGACGATGAACAAGGAACTGTTTGAGGCTCTTGATGTCCTCGAAAAGGAAAAAGGCATATCCAAGGAATATATGATTGAAAAGATCGAAGCGGCTTTGCTTTCAGCATACCGCAAGGAGCACGCCGGTAACGAAAATGCCCGCGTAAAGCTCGACCCCGCAAAGCAGGACGTTAAGCTCTATAAGCAGCTTGCAGTCGTAGAAGAGGTTCTCGATCCCCAAACCGAAATCTCGCTCGAAGACGCTCGTATGAAGTCCAAGAGATATAAGATCGGAGACGTTTACGAAATCGAGCTCAAGACCAAGAATTTCGGCAGAATTGCCGCTCAGGCGGCTAAGCAGGTCATTATCCAAGGCATCCGCGAAGCGGAAAGAGGAAATATGATCCGCGAATATGAAGAAAAGAAGGAAGAAATCGTTTCGGCAGTTGTTGTCAGAGTTGACCCCACTACCGCAAACGCTACTCTTGAAATCGGAAAGAACGAGATGGTTCTTTTCCGCAACGAACAGATCCCCGGCGAAACCCTTCAGGTCGGCGACAGAATCAAGGTATTTATTACCGAAATCAAAAAGGAAACCCGCGGTCCGAGCGTAATTCTCTCCCGTGTACACCCCGGTTTGGTTTCCAGACTCTTCGAGCTTGAGGTTCCCGAAATCAAGGACGGTACCGTAGAAATCAAGCGTATCGCTCGTGAAGCGGGCAGCCGTACCAAGATCGCCGTTATCAGCAACGACGACAAGGTTGACGCAATCGGCTCCTGTATCGGTCCCAAGGGCGCAAGAAAGAACAACATCACCGCGGAGCTCTTCGGCGAAAAGCTCGACATCATTCCTTACAGCGAAGAAACCGAAGCATTTATCAGCGCCGCTCTCGCTCCCGCTACCGTAGAATCGGTAGTTAAGCTTCCCGATTCCGACCGTTCCTACCGCGTAACCGTTGCGGAAGACCAGCTTTCGCTCGCTATCGGTAAGGAAGGTCAGAACGCCAGACTTGCGGCGAAGCTTACCGGCTTTAAGATCGATATCAAAAGCAGCCGTTCCGCTATCGAAGACTAATCGGAGGTATTTACCTTGACCGAAAAAAAGATACCGATGAGAAAATGCATCGGGTGTAACGAAATGAAGGATAAGAAATCGTTGGTACGTATCGTTCGTAACAACGAGGGCGTTATCAACATCGATACAGTCGGAAAAATGCCCGGACGCGGAGCATATATATGCAAATGCACCGAATGCTTCGACGCGGCGGTAAAGGCAAAGCGACTTGAAAGATCCTTCAAGACAAAATTACCCGATGATATATATCCCCGACTCCGCGAAGTCATTTCGGACATTCAAGAATAAAGGAGTAACGGTATTGAAAAAGAACACTTTAGGTGTTATCGGTCTTGCCGCAAGAGCAAGAAGTATAGTCATCGGAACGAATCAAGTACTCGAGGCAATACGCGGAAGGAAGGCAAAGCTTGTTCTTATCGCCTCCGACGCTTCTGACAACACCAAAAAGACGCTTAAGGACAAATCGAGTTATTACAACGCAAGACTCGAGGAAATCGACATAACTACTGATGAGCTCGGCAGAGCGGTCGGACACAGCAATACTGCATCGATCGCCTTTACGGACTTTAATTTCGTCAAGGCGTACGAAAAAAGCCTGACGAGCGAATAGCTTAGCTATTATCCCGACCAGAAATGAGGTATTATATATGGCAACAACGAGTGAGAAATACAGAATCAATGCCCTTGCCAAGGATTTCGATCTTAAGAGCAAGGACATCATCACCATACTTGACGAAAGCGGTTTCGCGGGAAGAACCCATATGGCGGTTCTCGACGAAGCCGAATTGAGCATCATTTTCGAAACTCTCACCCAGAAGAATCCGGTTGACATTACTGCATTCTTTAAGGAATACGACGACAAAAAGAACGCCAAGAAGGAAGAAGAGCGCAAGGTCAAGGAAGCTGCCAAGGCTGCTGCCGACGAAGAAAAGCGCAAGAAGAAGGCGGCGGCGGGCGTACAGCAGCAGCCCCAGAAGAAGCGTTCGAGAGACGAGGTTCGCGTTGTAGATACCCGTGGTACCACCAACGTTGACCTTTCGAAATACGACGAGAAATTATTAAGCTATGATTCCGTCGTACCCGAAACTCAGACCAGCGTTCAGAAAATAAAGAAAAAGAACAAGTTTGCCGAACAGCAAAAGGGCGGCAAAAAGCAGTTCGATAAAAAACAGCAACAACAGCAGCAGAAGCCCGCTCAGAAGCCGAAGCCTGTTCAGCTTAAGATCACCGTTCCCGACACCATTACCGTAACCGAGCTCGCGTCCCGTATGAAGACTGCGGCGGCAGAGGTTATCAAGAAGCTTATGCTTATGGGTATGATGGTTTCGGTTAACGAATCCATTGACTACGACACCGCTTACCTTATCGCCGACGAATTCGGAATCAAGGTCGAAAAGGAAATCGTAGTTACTCTCGAGGATAAGCTCTTCGACGAAAGCGAGGACGCGGAAGAAAACCTCGTCACCCGTGCACCCGTCATCGTTGTTATGGGTCACGTTGACCACGGCAAGACCTCGCTTCTCGATGCGATCCGTGACACTCGCGTTACCGCCGGTGAAGCGGGCGGTATTACCCAGCACATCGGTGCATACCGCGTAAACGTCGGCGAAAGAGACGTTACCTTCCTTGACACCCCCGGTCACGCGGCGTTTACCGCT
>JAZRLT010000085.1:0-7473 GCA_045646995.1 Eubacteriales bacterium
GTGACGTATACAGCGGTGACGTTCTCAACTCTATGAAGCACGGCAACGGTGTTTTCACCTCTGCATCGGGCAACAAATACGAAGGTCCCTACGATAATGACGTCAGAAGCGGAAAAGGCAAATTCACCTGGGCTTCGGGCGCAACCTATGAGGGTAATTTTGAAAACGACCTCAAAAACGGATACGGTTTTATGACTTATGAAACCGGAGACAGCTACGAGGGATATTTCAAGGATGACGTCAGATGCGGCGAGGGTATCTATATCTGGACCAACGGCGAACGTTATAACGGACTATTTTACAACAACCTCATGGACACCCGCTACATCAATGAAAAGGGTGACTTTATAAAAGGTGAAAACGGCGAGTACATCCACCAAAAAACGGGCAAATATACCTTCTCGACCGGCAGAGTATATAACGGTTATTTCGAAGCAGGTCTTGCCGTTGCAATAAATGATGAAGACATTGGCGAATAGAGAATCGTTGAGAAAATTATTTGAAAGCAAGGCGTTAACATTTTTCGCCTCGATGGGTTGCGGTATACTCGGCGCTATTCCGTATTATGCCGAATCGCTCTTTTTTCTCACTTTTGTGTCGTTTATTTCCCTATTTTTTATCATTACTGCGAATAAAAATACAAAAAAGCATATATTTATCAATTATTTAGGGTACTTTTTAGGATTTTTCACACCGCTTTATTTATTTCTTGCAGAGCTATATCCGTACAGCCGATTCGGTTTTACTGAAACACAGGCAATATTTATCGTAATTTGCTCCTGCATACTTATACCGCTTATTCACTCTTTAATTGAGGCTTTCATACTGTCGGTATCAAGATTTTTTAAGGACGGATACCAAGAAGTTATCATAACCGCTTCTCTTTGGGTGATCGGCGAATGGATATTAACGCTCGGTACGCTCGCTTTCCCTTGGGGAAACGTTGCGGTTTCTCTTACGGGCTTTCTTCCCTATCTCCAAACCGCCTCGCTTTTCGGAAAGGCTTTTATAAGCTTCGTTACAGTTGCAGCCTGTTATTGCATTGCTAAATGTATTTACGATAATAAAAGGTTATACGGGATCGTCGGAGCATCGGTTATACTCTTAAACACGCTTACGGGAGCAATTTTATATTTCATACCGCAAGATGAGTCGGAAGCTGTAACCGCCGCGGCAATCCAAGGAAACGTTTTATCAAATGAGAAATGGGATTCCGCAAACCAGGGCTCGATATACGACAGATATATGGAGCTAACCGAAGAAGCGGCAACAAGCGGTGCTGACATAATTGTAATACCCGAAAGCGCGATTCCTTTATATTTCTATGAGAACGGGACGTTACATAAAGCGTTTGCGTCAATAACTACGAAGTATAACGTCACCATTATCGCGGGAGTAAGCTCGAGAAGCGAAGAAGGTATTTACAATTCTGTCGTAGCTGTTTTGCCCGACGGTACAATCTCGGATAAATATGATAAACGCCATTTGGTTCCTTTCGGAGAATTTATGCCGTTTGCAGACTTATTGGGACAATTAGTTCCCTTCGTCGGAGAGTTTAACGAAAGCTCGAGCGACTATCTCGAGGGCGAAAATGCAGTCATAATTGACACTGAGCACGGTAAAGTAACACCTTTGGTTTGTTTTGACTCTATCTTCCCTTCTTTTTCGGCGGACGGATGTATAGAAGGTGCAGAGTATATCGCGCTTGTAACCAACGACAGTTGGTTCAACGACAGCGCAGGTATATATACACATTTGCGTCATTCTCAACTACGCGCTATCGAGAACCGAAGATACGTAATGCGTGCAGCGAACACAGGCATTTCTGCTTTTATTGACTGCAAAGGCAGAGTCACTGATTCGTCCGAGCCATTAACCGTCGACATAGTGATGTCGAAAATATACGCTAATGATAAACTCACTTTATATACATATATCGGCGACATTTTCGTGCCTATTTCTTTTATAATCATTCTTGTTTTTACATTTATAAATTCCATAAGGAGATTCAAAAATGGAAATCATTCAGCTTCATCAAAACGAGATTTATGACGGAGCACTCGACGTCACTCTCGAATTAATGGTACACAGAACCTCCGTCGAACTAACAAAGAAGAAGCGTCCCGCAATGGTTGTATTCCCCGGCGGAGGATACGGATTCACTTCGGACAGAGAAGCAGAGCCTATCGCAAGTGCATACTTCGCCGAAGGTTATAACTGCTTTACCGTTAGATATATATGCGGACCTAAGGCAGCTGTATCCAACCCTCTTTATGATGCAGCGGCAGCTATTGCTCACGTCAGAATGAATGCAGATAAATATAATATCGACCCCGACAGAATCGCAGTTATCGGATTTTCCGCGGGCGGACATCTCGCCGGATTCATTTCTACACAATGGCACAGAGCTGATATCGCTGAAAAATTAGGTATTGATAATGAGTTATGCAAGCCTAACGCGGCTGTTCTTTCTTATCCTGTAATTACCACCAACGTTCCGACCCACGTCGGCTCGTTTGACAATTTGCTCGGTGAAGACCGTGACGAGGCACTCAACGCTACGGCAAATCTTGACGACCTCGTAGATTCGCGCACCTGTCCTTGCTTTATTTGGCATACCGCTACCGACGAAGCGGTTCCTGTTGCAAACTCTTTGGCTTTTGCAAAGGCGCTTACCGAGAACAAGATCGATTGTGAACTTCACATTTTCCCTAAGGGTCCTCACGGTCTTTCGCTCGCAACAGCTGAGGTTGCTCCTGACTGGGCTCCGCTTGAAACCTACGCTATACCCTACGTTGCACGTTGGGTAAAATGGTCGATCACTTGGCTTACCGAAACCTTTTACGGCGGCAAGACCGAATATCGCGATTAATTAAATAAAATACCTCCTTTGCGGAATAATAGAAGCAAAGGAGGTTTTTATATGATTTGGTTTATATTAGGATTGATATGCGGTGGATTCATTGGTGTGTTTGTTATGTGTTTGTTAAATGCATCACGCGATAACGAAGAAATCTCTACGAAAGAATAGCGTCAAACTTTTCCTTCGTTTTTAGGTCTACTACCACTAAATGTATTTCTCTGCTCGAACCTTCGCCAATACTATATGTGAAAACAAGCATTTCATCACTGACCGAAGTTACAACGGATCGTGTATAATCTTTTAGCGAGAAAACGAATTCTCCCGCGTTAAATCCATAGTCATACCTATATACTCCGTCGCTATGGACATAGCGATAGACAAAATTTTCCGTAAAATACAGTCCGCTGCATTTACCTTCAAAAAGATATTCTGTTTCACCTAAGCCGCCGTCATCTCGTCGGCAGATATATCCATCCTGCTCGAAATATAGACTGTTTTTAAAAAACACGTACGGCAGAATTGTTTCATCGGCATAAAATTTCGAGCTCTTTTCCTTTAAATTATAAATATAATAATTATTATCCGAGGGAGACTTATAAAGAAGGTCTCCATCAATCGGCATAAAATAGTATATTCCGCTTTCAGAGATTATTAATTCTTTTTTTAGATAATTAAGATCAAGTCTGTATACACTGTCTATTGTTTCGCCGTCAATTATTCCGCTTTCAAGAAAATAGATGCATTCGCCTTCTTGAACAACCTTTTCAACGCAGTAATCACTTTGATACAATTTAGTTATATTCTCACCATAAAAATCACAAGAATATACCGTACTTCTGTCGTCTTCGTGGAACACGAAAAACATTCTATCTGTACCGCTGTATACCATTTTTCCATGGCTAGTCCAGATACATTTTTCGTGAATACCCTTTTTATCTTCGCATGTATTATAGAAGACACCCGACAGCTTATCATATCCGACGAATACATTATTTCCGCTTTCATTGATAAGAATAGTTAGTGGCGTGTCAAGAGTGCGTTCCATCTGTGAACCATTAAAATATATCGGTGATTGATAGTTATTTATCAAAATATTCTTTGGCATACCGTCATAACCGCTTATCTTAAAAGACCGGTCTGCAAGCATTTGAACTTCGGGTTCCGGCGCAGCAGAAGAAGTTGGCATATCGCCGTCATCAATACAACCGCACAGCATAAGCACCATTAATAATATCGGTATAACTTTTTTCACAAACACCCCTCTTTTCGGTTTGCATTTACCAACCACAGTATACCGCAATTATAGGATTATGTCAATATAAAAACACTAAACAAATTAACTGCCGAGAGCAACAAAGTCACTCTCGGCAGTTTTTTACTTCAAAATAACATATGTCGTCGGCATTTCGAGGGGATGCCATTTAGTGCTCAAAAAATGTTTGTCCAAAAGACGCGTTGCAGGTACACATACTGCATTTATAAATTTGTCAGTCGATGCAACTCCAAGTATCTGATTCTGCAAATGTTTGGGCGTATGCGAACTCAATATTTGGGCGGATATTTTATCCATTTCGTCAATAATCGCTGTCATTTCATCATAGACATATGCATCTGCAAGAGTTTTAATTTTCTCGAACTGTTCGGATGTATATATCGGTACGGTTGCTCGATAAGAATTCTCTGTTTTTACAACGTATCCTTTTTTGATCATATCTGCAACTGCTTCAAGATCATATTCGCTAAAATCCTTGCTTTCTTTGCGGCAAATATCGCAGAAAATATTGATATAGCGGTCATTGCCATAAAAATCGTGATGATCGCCTTTGCGATTTTCTAAACTCAAATAATCAAAGAAGTTTATACTATCTCCTTGTTTACTATCTACACCGCAATAATTAAGCATATATGTCTCGGATAAATTTTCTACGCACCAAATAAATGCATTTTCTCCCCAACCGGTTTTAGGTGCAGCCGGCGTTTGGCCATATAAGCTGCATATACTTCTGAATAAAATCGCCAAAAGTTGCCAACGCAATGTGTTTTCTGAAAAATCGCTTCCGGCAAATCCGATTTTTTTATATCCCTCTAAATTTTTGTTAATGAAAGATTCAATCTTGTCAGCAATCATATCAGGATATTTTGACATCGCTCGATCGATCTCATTAGCACAATCGGAAGTGATTATAATAATGTTTGTCTTATAGTGATTACCGTCTTTAATCAGCACACACTTATCCTCAAGCGATTTAATCTCATCATCCAGATAAGGCAGCGGTATTCCAGTTTCGATACTGATTTGTTGAACAGTAAGTGCATCGTTATAACAAGCACTAACGATGTTCTGTTTGATTTTGCTCTGCATAAAATCGTAAAAACGATTTGGTCCTTGACCGTGATACATCGGATGCAAAGTTTTCGGGTTATAACTTAATTCGCCAAGAGTTCTTTCCATATTCATTCCTTCTTTCAGTATTTTTCGTGATTTGAAGAGCAGATATTTCACCATGCTTTCAGAAATAGAGAGCGTAGATGCGATTTCCGAACAAGAACATCCATCAATATAGTACATAATCGTAGCCTTGCGATATTTTTCGGATAATAGCGCTAACTCGCGACGAAGAAGATACATATCATCGCTTTCATTTTCGGTGTATTTATCTTCTACAGGGATTTCGCTAACCAATTCGCAAGTCTTATTTTTGAGCTTTTTTCTGTACCATTGCTTATAGACGTTTCCTGCAACACTCCACATAAAAGAGTAAAACGCTTTGTCATCGCGAATATTTTCGGCCGATTTTATAAGTTCATACAAAATATCCTGCGATAAATCCTCCGCTTCTTCCCGCGTGGGTGTTTTTGCCATACAGTACGAGAAGATCGTTTTAGACACTTCTGCAATCTTATTGTGAAGTTCGTTTTTGTTCATCTGCTCACCTCCTTAGCTGTTTTTAGAAGCTTCTGCCCTTATAGTGAAAGAAAAATGATTTGGTTAATGTTTTCATTGGGATTTTATCATATTTTTTTATAAATGTCTATAAAAAACATCGAGAGCCGTACTGTCACAGCTCTCGATGAATTATTTAACATTATTTTATCTTATACCGTAGCGTTCGATGATATAGTCCATATCCTTATCGCCTCTACCCGAGAGGTTGATAAGAACCGAGCCTGTACCCATCTTTTGAGCGAGCTTAATACCGTATGCGACGGCATGAGAGCTTTCGATAGCGGGGATGATACCTTCGAGGCGGGAGAGAGTATAGAAAGCATCAATGGTTTCGTCATCATTGATAACGTCGTACTTAACGCGTCCGAGCTCGTGGAGAAATGCGTGCTCGGGGCCCGACGAGGGATAGTCAAGACCGCTTGCAACCGAGTAAACGGGCGCAGGATCGCCGTTTTCATCCTTGAGCATAATACTGTTGAAGCCGTGCATAACGCCTTCTGTGCCATACTGAAGGCTCGCGGCGTGGTCACCAAGCTTAGTACCTCTGCCGAGCGGTTCAATACCATAAATATCAACGGGATAGTTAAGGAAGCCCGAGAAGAAGCCCGCCGCATTAGAGCCACCGCCAACGCAGGCAACAACGGCATCGGGAAGGTGACCCGTCATCTCAATGAACTGTTCGCGCGCTTCCTCGCCGACAACGCTTTGGAAGTCACGAACCATCATCGGGAACGGATGGGGTCCTACAACAGAGCCGATACAGTAGATTGCGTCCTTATATTCCTTTGCGTATGCCGCGAAAGCCGCGTCAACGGCTTCTTTAAGCGTTTGTAATCCGTGGGTAACCTCGACTACGTTCGCGCCGAGAATCTTCATACGTGCAACGTTAGGAGCCTGCTTCTTAATATCAACAGAGCCCATATAGATATCGCATTCCATACCGAAGTATGCCGCGGCGGTAGCCATAGCAACACCGTGCTGACCCGCGCCTGTTTCGGCGATAACCTTTTTCTTACCCATATATTTAGCAAGGAGAACCTCGCCCATACAGTGATTCAATTTATGAGCGCCGGTATGGTTAAGGTCTTCTCTCTTGACGTAAAGCTGAACACCGCCGAGCTTATTGGAGAGTCGTTCAAGATGGGAAACGGGAGTAGGACGTCCCTGAAACTCCTTACGGATTCTACGAAGCTCCGCGATAAACTTACGGGATTGGCAGATAGTAAAATAAGCCTCGGTTATTTCTTCCATCGCCTTTTTCAATTCGGGAGAAATATACGCACCGCCGTATTTTCCGAAATATCCGTTAGCATCGGGATAGTTTTTCGCATAGGTATCAAAATCAACGTTATTATAAATCATCATTAACCTCTTATTATAAAATAAATATGATATATTCAGCAATAAAGAGTATTAAGACGCCATCGCTTTGTTAAGAGAAACATAGGCAACCTCCGCTTTTTGAAAACAAAAAATCCCTGACAGAATTAATCTATCTGTCAAGGACGAACTAAACAAGCTTAATCCGCGGTGCCACCTTGATTCACGACAATAAAGCCATGCGCTTTAAGGATACTACATATCCGAGGCGATTAACGTACGCCGAAACGTTGCAGAATACTTTGCGCATTTACGCATTTCCTTGCACCCTCCGCGGTCCATT
>JAZRLT010000086.1:0-2694 GCA_045646995.1 Eubacteriales bacterium
CGCCCGATATCGACCTTAACTTCTCGGGCGACGTCCAATCCGAAGCTCATAAATTCACCGAAGTTCTCTTCGGTAAGGAAAATATATTCCGTGCGGGTACGGTAGGTACCTTGCAGGATAAAAACTGCTTCGGCTTCGTTAAGAAGTTCTTGGAGGAAGAGGGTCAAACCTTAACCCGCGCCGAGCAAGCTCGCCTTGCCCAAGGCTTCGTTGGAGTCCGCCGCACTACGGGTCAGCACCCCGGCGGTATCGTCGTTATTCCGAAGGAATATGAAATATATGACTTTACCCCTGTTCAATATCCCGCTAATAAAGCGTCAAGCGGTGTAATTACTACCCACTTCGCTTTCGAATATCTCCACGATACTATTCTTAAACTCGATATACTCGGCCACGATGTGCCGACCTATTATAGGATCTTTCAGGATTTCACGGGAATCGACGTTCGCGATATCCCGATGAACGATAAAAACGTTATCGATCTTTTTGCGTCTACAAAACCGCTTGGCGTTACGCCCGAGCAGATAGGCTGTCCGATAGGAACTATGGGTATCCCCGAGTTCGGTACCGATTATTCTATCCAAATGATTCTCGACGCGAAACCCAAAACCTTCGCCGACCTTCTCCAGATTTCCGGACTGTCTCACGGTACGGGTATCTGGCTCGGTAACGGTAAGGACCTTATCGAAAACGGAACCTGTACTATCGATCAGATAATAGGTACCCGTGACAGTATAATGGTTTATCTTATGCATAAAGGACTCGATTCCGCTATCGCCTTTAACGCGATGGAGCGTACCCGTAAGGGTAAGGGTCTTCTTCCCGAGCAGGAAGAGGCGATGCGTGAAAAGGACGTACCTCAATGGTATATCGATTCCTGTAATAAGATTCAGTATATGTTCCCTAAGGCACACGCCGCGGCGTATACTATCGCTTCTCTCCGACTTGCGTGGTTCAAGGTTTATCAACCCGTAGCATATTACGCCGCATATTTCACTATAAAGCGTGACTTCTTCGACGGCGAGCTTGTTATGCGCGGTCGCGCAAAGATTGAGGAACGTCTTAATGCTCTCCGCGAAATGCCGAGCCTTTCTGCTAAGGACGAGGGTAATATAATTATTCTCCGAATAGTTCTTGAAATGCTTGCGCGCGGTTATTCCTTCCTCCCCGTTGCAATAGGTAAGTCCGAAGCGACATACTTTATACCGGAAAACGGAAAAATCCGACTTCCGCTTTGCTCTCTTTCGGGCTTGGGTGAGTCCGTTGCCGAAAAGATAGTAGAGGTCGTTAAAAACGGAGAAGCAACTACCGTTGAGGAGCTTCGCGTAAAGGCGGCTGTTAATAAATCGATTATGGACCTTCTCGCCAAGAATAATTGCTTCGGCGATCTTCCCGAATCGGACCAGATTTCGATGTTTTAGTCGCTGACGCTTTTTCCCAAAAATTCGCTTTGCTCATTTTCGGGGACCCCATATTCTTTTGAGAGTTCGGTTCGTTCGCACCTCGCGCCATCGCGCTTGCGCGCTCGGCACTCGCCGAACTCATAGGAGTTTTTTCTGAGGCGCATGTCCTCGGAAAAAACAGTGATTTAATTGTATAACGTATTAATTAAAAATTCCTAAAATAGGTAACTTATGTTTGATAATCATTCTCATACTCAATATTCAGGCGATATCCCGAAGGGAAAGGGAAGCTCGGTTCGCGAGCTCTGCCTTTCTGCGATTGAAAAGGGATTAAAGGGAATAGCAATTACCGACCATTTCGATATCGACGGTATACGCGACGGCTTTTTCCCTCCGCTTGACCATAATTCCGTTGCCCGTGAAATCTATGAGGCACGTGAAGAATTCGGTAATAAACTTAAAATACTCCAAGGTATCGAGCTCGGTCAGGCTACCCATATGCCCGAAGAATCCAAGCTTCAGCTTCAAAGCCAGCCCTACGATATCGTTCTCGGCTCTGTACACGCCGTAAGAGGGATAATCGACTTTGCTGATACGGATATTGCGTCGCTTGCGAAAAATGAATATACGGCGCTTTGGGAGCTTTATATCAAGGAGATGCTTGATACGATCGAATGGGGAGATATCGACGTACTTACCCATATCACCTACCCTAAACGATATTACCTCGGAAACGGTATTACCGATTTTCCTGATATTAAAAATAAGGGTAGAGAATACTTCGAGCCTATCCTTAAAGCCGTAATAAATAAGGGTATAACGCTTGAATGTAATACCTCGGGATTGCGTCAGCGTATGGGCGAGTGCCTTCCCAACGAGGACCTTCTCCGTTTCTATTATGAATTGGGCGGTCGCGACGTTACCTTGGGAAGCGATGCCCACCACGCCCGCGATATCGGAGCGGGTATTGCAGAGGCGACGGAAATGCTTAAAAATATAGGCTTTTCAAAGCTCGCTCGTTTCGAACAACGTAATAAATATTTTGAATCTATATAACTCTTTAGGAGGTACTGAAATGAAAGAAAGAATACTTGCTTATCTCGAAAAGGACGCCCGCACCTCTCACGCGGAGATCGCTACTATGCTCGGTATTACCGAATCGGAGGTTTCCTCCGTTGTTGCCGAATGCGAAGCGGACGGCACCATTATGGGCTATAATACCGTTATTAATTGGGCTAAAACAGGTAAAACGAGCGTTACCGCGCTTATCGAGCTTAAAACCATACCCCAA
>JAZRLT010000087.1:0-6383 GCA_045646995.1 Eubacteriales bacterium
TATTCGTGACACTGAGACCGGCGCTATTATGCACGATATGTCCAGTGGCGAAGATTGGGTTGCGGCTAAGGGCGGACGTGGCGGTTGGGGCAATACCCATTTTGCAACTCCTACCCGTCAGGTACCTCGTTTTGCAAAAAGCGGTGTCAAGGGCGCCGAAAGAAATATAACGCTCGAACTTAAGATGCTTGCGGACGTCGGACTTGTCGGCTTCCCGAACGTAGGTAAATCGACGCTTCTCTCCGAGGTTACAGCCGCAAGACCTAAGATTGCCAACTATCATTTTACGACTCTTGCGCCCAATCTTGGTGTAGTTTCGGTTTATGATAAGAACTTCGTTATGGCGGATATCCCCGGTCTTATCGAGGGTGCGTCCGATGGTCTCGGCTTGGGTCACGACTTCCTTCGCCATATTGACCGTTGCCGTCTTATTCTTCACGTGTTTGATATTTCGGCTTCAGAGCGCGAAAATCCGCTTGAGGATATTATAAAGATAAATTCTGAATTGGAAAAATATAGCCCCGAGCTTGCCTCGAGGCCTCAGATATTGGTTGCTAATAAGATCGACCTCGGTTATTCCGAAGAACATCTCTCGGAAATCAAAGCTTACGCTGAGGAAAACGATTGCCGGCTGTTCTTGATTTGCGGTGCTCTTTCCGAGGGTGTTCCCGAATTGATGAAGGCTGTCGCCGCTAAATTGAAGGAACTTCCTCCTATGGTATATTACGAGGAGGAATACGTCGAAACCGTCGAAACCGAGGATATGTCGGTTTCTGTTGAAATCGTTGACGGCGTTTATAACGTTATCGGCGAATGGCTTATCAGACTTTGTAACGATATTAATTTTGATGACTACGAATCGCTTCAGTTCTTCCAGCGAGTACTCCGCGATAAGGGCGTAATACAGGCGCTTGAGGACGCAGGAATCGAGGAAGGTCAGACCGTTTCGATTTACGGTATCGAATTCGAGTTTTACTATTAATCGTTAAAAGGTGCTTTCGATTATCTTACTGCATCCGTCGGGAGAATATTTCCAATAATCGATATGGTCGGAGTTGGGATATTCGTAATCGGGTATCCTTTGTTCGCTGTCGATACAGTCGATAATGGCAAGTTTGACCTTCATTCTGTCGGGTATAATGTTTTTTATGTATACCGCCGCGCTTTGACCTACTCGCACGTCGTCGCGGCATTCGGCAAGTCCCGCAAGATTTGGTGCAAGCTCGATGAATACACCGTAATCCTCGATTGAACGTACTATTCCTGCCGCAGTCTGACCTGCGGTGAAACGCGATGCGTTTTCCTCCCAAGTGCCTAAGAGCTCTCTGTGGGTAAGCGTAATTCGCCCGAATTCGTCGCAATCGTTCTTTACGACGGCACGGATTATCTGACCGTTTCTGAACCTGTCGCGCGGGTGAGATATTCGTGAAACCGACATACAATCTATCGGTAAAAGCGATATTATACCGCATCCGATATCGCAAAAAGCACCGAACGGGTCTAAACGCGTTATCTTAGCTTCTATAATATCACCGCTTCGAAGAGAACTTATTTTATCACGCATACAGTCCCTTTGGGCGTCACGTCGAGAAAGAATTGCGCGTACGTTTCCGTTTTCGTCCTCTTCGATCGATTTCACCTTAAAGCAAACGGCTTTTCCTACGCGGGATATGATCGCGATGTCCTTTTCGGGTAATCCGCCTTGAGTATAAACGCATTCCTGACGCGGAATGATGCCCTCTATGGCGCCTAATTTAACGTGTAAATGGCGATCGGAATCGCAAAGGTAGCTGATACCCTCGAGTATGATTCCGTCGTCCATCGCCTCGGTAAGCGACTCGACAGAACGTGTTAATCGTCGGTTTCTGTCGGTGTTTATAAGCTTACCCTCGTAACAGTATTCCTGATGTTTCATAAATAAATCGCTCCTTGGTTTTTCTTTTGCCTGATTAATTATATAGTTCGGGAGGACTTTCTATGCTTACAAAACTTGCCCAGATTGAAAAAAGATATCTTGAGATCGAAGAAGCGCTCTCCGATCCCGACGTGATGAACGATATCGAGGGCTATAAAAAATATATGAAGGAGTATAAGAATCTCCTTCCTGTCGTTGAAAAATACCGTGAATATAAGGCGGTCGAGACCGATATCGCCGACGCTGAAGAGATTTTGTCGACCGAGACCGATCCCGATTTCCGCGCGTTGGCTGAAGAACAAAAGCAGTCGGCACGCGCTAAGGTCGATCCTCTTATGGAGGAATTGAAGATTCTCCTTCTTCCTAAGGACCCCAACGACGACAAAAACGTTATTATCGAGATCCGCGGAGGAGCGGGCGGCGAGGAAGCTTCGCTTTTCGCGGCAGTTCTCTACCGTATGTATACTATGTATGCCGAATCTTCGGGCTTTAAGGTCGAGCTTTTGAGTGCAAACGAAACCGAGCTCGGCGGCTTTAAGGAAGTTTCCTTTATGGTCGAGGGCGAGAACGCTTATTCGCGCTTTAAGTTCGAAAGCGGTGTTCACCGCGTTCAGCGTGTCCCTGAAACCGAAGCACAGGGCAGAATCCAGACTTCGACCGCGACTGTTGCAGTCCTTCCTGAGGTCGAGGACGTTGATTTTGAGCTCGATATGAGCGAGCTTGAAATAACTCGTCACCGTTCTGCGGGCGCGGGCGGTCAGCACGTTAATAAGACCGAATCCGCCGTGAGAATTATCCATATTCCCACGGGTATAACCGTTGACTGTCAGGACGAGCGCTCCCAGATAAAGAATAAGGAAAAGGCGTTAAAGGTTATGAAAAGCCGCCTTGCCGACCTTTATAATAGTCAGAAGGAGCAAGCCGTCGCAAGCGAACGACGCTCTCAGGTCGGTACGGGTGACCGAAGCGAAAGAATCCGTACCTATAACTATCCCCAAGGCCGTATTACCGACCACCGTATCGGATTTACTATCCATTCTCTCGAAAACTTCCTAAACGGCAGATTAGACGAGATGATAGATGCATTAATTGCCGCCGATAGAGCAGAAAAGCTCAAGGCGGGTATACAATAAATATAAAGATTATAAAGAAAACGGGGCGTTAGCTCCGTTTTTTGTTTACCGCCTTTTGTATTCTCGACGTTTTCTCCTGATTGACAGAACTCCTGTTTTATGTTATCATAACTGTGTATAAACGTATGAAAGGGGTTTCTTTTTGAAACGTTATAAATATTTATCTCTTCTTTTGGCGGTAGTGATGACATTTACCGCGCTCGTGTTCCCTTTGGAGGCAAGCGCCGTTGATCTGTCGGGTACAAGCCTTAATACCCACCAAAAATACTTTTTCCGTGTTCTCGGCTCACTTTCCCGCGCCGATTATTACGAAAAGGATATCCTCGCCTCGGTCACTCTTGCCCAATCGATTTACGAGGGCGGATGGGGTAGATATTCTCTACCGATCGGCGGTAATAACCTTTTCGGTATAAAGGCTTACAGTACTTGGTCGGGTAAGGTCTACGACCAAAAATCCCATACGCTTTATAACTCCTATTCGGATCTTCTTATCGATATGGGACAAAGCTACATAAACAGCGTTTCGGCTTGGCGTGCCCACGATAGCTGGGCTGAAAGTGTTGGTGTACATAGCTCGCTTTTTATTAACGAATCCAAATATGCCGCCGTCGTCGGTGAAAAGGATTATAAGGTAATGGCTCACGCTATCGTTGACGCGGGCTACTGCAACGATAACGGCTATGCAGATACCGTTATCGCGCTGATCGAGCAATACGGTATGACCGAATACGACGACCTTACTCCCGATGAAGACGGCGTGGTGGCGATAACCTCTCCCGAAGAACGCGTATACCTTGAAATAGGCGATACTTATACCGTCGCACTTGCGGTTTATCCTTCGGATAAAACTCCTTCCTCGGTGACTTGGAAGAGCGACGATGAAAGCGTCTCTACCGTCGATGAAAACGGCGTTGTGACAGCTAAAGCCCACGGTATGACGCTTGTTTCTGCTACGCTTGCCAACGGTAGGGAAGCCTGCTGTATCGTTTACGTTGACTGTAACGCGACCGTTATCGATAAGGACGTTAACGTTTACGCTTCTCCTACGTCTACCTCTACGAACGGAAAGATATATCGCGGCTATGCGCTTAAGGTCACGTCCGATAACGTTTATGCCGACGCTTCGGGTAATAAGATGCTCGCTGTTAAGGGTTATAATAATAAGGGCGCGCTCGTAAGCGGATACGTCCTCGCTGAGAACGTCTACCGTCAGGACCGTAACGTTTCAAAAATTTCCTTCGTTAAGAACGATCTTACTCTTAAGGTTAACGATAAATATACCGTGCGTACAGTCGTCGCTCCTGCCGATGCTAACGATACCTCACTTACTTGGGTAAGCAGCGATTCTTCCGTCGCTTCTGTCGAAAACGGTGTGATTACCGCTAAAAAGCTTGGTAATGCTATTATTAACGTGTCTGCCGTCGGCGGAAAATCGGTTAATATCTCGGTTACTGTCGCGTCAAGCTATCGCGAATACCCTGCCGTTGTCTCGGCTTACGAGGAGGTTAACGTCCGTGCAGAAGCGAACGCCGCTTCGACTCGTGTGGGTAAGATACCCTTCCTTTCTTCGGTTACCGTTATCGGCGAACCCGTCGATAATTGGGTTAAGATAAAGGGCGCTACCGCCAACGGTACGGTTATTACGGGTTATGCCGATTCGGCTTATATAAGAATTATTAAAGACGGTAATACCTTGGAATACGGCACAGCACCCGAAAATACGACTGTATATGCCTCCGCTTCGACTGCTTCGGTAAAATACGGAACGCTTGAAACCGATTCGGAATATGCGGTATTGGAAAAGCTTTCGAATAATTGGTACTATATCGTAGGTCGTAAATCTTCGGGAAGCGGTGTTTACGGCTATGCCCAAATAACCTCTTCCGGCTCGACTGTTGTTCCTCCCGTTACCGGTAATTCCGACGCTTGGTACGGAAGAACTACGAGTAATCTCTACGTCCGTAAGGGTGCAGGCTCGTCCTACGATTCGGTAGGTCAGTTCGCTAACGGTACCGACGTTATAATCTCGGGCGAGGAAAACGGCTGGTATAAGGTTACGGGAACCTCTAATACGGGTGTTCAGATAAGCGGTTATTCCTCTTCTCAATATATAATTACGCTCTATTCGGGTGTTACTACCTCGCGCCTTAATCTCCGTGACAGCGACTCTACCTCGGGTAACGTCGTAAAAGTTATTGAATCCGGTGTGGAACTCGTCATTGTCGGCGAAAAGCTCGAAAGCGGTTGGTATGCCGTAGAGGTTAACGGCGTCTCGGGATATTGCTCGGGCGACTATGTAACGGTTAATGGAAAGCTTCCCGCCGAATCCTCGAACGTTCCCGACGTTCCTGTTGTTCCCGAAGAGAAATTCGAGATAATTAATTCCGAATATACCGTTTCGGATATGATCCTTTCCGGTGTCGCTCCCGATACGACGGCGGTCAGCTTCCTTTCGGGATTTAAGGGTGAGGTTAGCGTGGTTGACGTTGATGGTAACGCGCTTTCCGATTCTGCTCGGATAGGTACCGGCTGTGTGCTTCGCGCGAAGGTTGACGGCGTCGTTACCGATATCGCGGCTATCGTTGTAAAAGGCGATACCAACGGCGACGGAACGGTCAATATTTTCGATGCCCTTGCCGTAAAGCGTGCCTTCCTCGGCTCCGGCGACCTTTCGGGATATTACCTTCAAGCTGCGAGCGTAAGCGGTAAAGAAAAGCTTACTATCTTCGACTACGTTATGATAAAACGTGCCGCGCTTGGATATTACGAGTTTTAATTGAATAAATCCAAAACAAAAAGGCTATTCGTAAGAATAGCCTTTTTTATAGCAATAATTAAATTATGCCTTGCCGTTGCAGCCGAGAACGTTAACGAGCTTGTGCTTAACAAGTTCCTTGATGTTAGCACGAGCGGGGCTCAAGTACTGTCTGGGGTCGAAGTGTTCGGGAGACTGGTTGAAGTGCTCACGAATAGCAGCGGTCATTGCAAGACGGAGGTCGGAGTCGATGTTGATCTTACAAACAGCCATGGAAGCAGCCTTGCGGAGCATATCTTCGGGAATACCGATAGCGTCGGGCATTCTACCGCCGTTAGCGTTGATCATGTCAACGTACTTAGGAATAACGGAGGAAGCACCGTGAAGAACGATGGGGAAGCCGGGAAGTCTCTTTTCAACTTCTTCGAGGATGTCGAAACGGAGCTGGGGCTTCTGACCGGGCTTGAATTTGTATGCACCGTGAGAAGTACCGATTGCGATTGCGAGAGAGTCAACGCCGGTCTTTTCAACGAATTCCTGAACCTGATCGGGATCGGTGTAGGAAGCGTCCTTTTCGGAA
>JAZRLT010000088.1:0-4778 GCA_045646995.1 Eubacteriales bacterium
GCGTCAGAAACTGCGGAATTACCGCCGCCGACAACAACGACCGTCTTATCCTTATAAAAGCGTCCGTCACAATGGGCGCAGTAATGGACTCCCCTACCGACGAGCGTATTTTCGTTTTCCACACCAAGCTCGCGGGGGTTAGCGCCGCTCGCGATTATTACGGTTTTTCCGTAAAACGCTCCGAACGAGGTATTAATAATCTTAACGTCAGAAGAAAAATCGACCGATTCAACGTCGGCATATTCGGTTTTAGCTCCGAAGCGTTCGGCGGATTGCTGCATCTTCATAGCGAGAGTAACACCGTCGACACCCTCCTCGAATCCGGGATAGTTATCGATAATATCGGTAAGCGCCATCTGACCGCCAACCATCATACGCTCTATCACGAGCGTATCAAGTCCCGCACGGGAGGAGTAGAGTGCGGCGGAATATCCGGCGGGGCCGCCACCGATAATTATTACGTCGTAAATCTTTTCCATAATCAGTCGGCGAGCATTTGAAGAATCATAGGCTTGGGCTTGGCGCCCATAGACTGATTAATGATCTTTCCGTCCTTCATAACAACGAGAGTAGGAATACTTTCGACGCCGAAAGCGGACGCCAATTCGGGAGACTCATCAACGTTTACCTTCGCAACGAGGTATTGAGGATTTTCGTCGGCGATCTGGTCAACGATAGGAGAAACCATACGGCAGGGGCCGCACCAATCTGCATAGAAATCGATAAGAACCTTCTTATCGCTGGATTTCACCAAATCAAAATTATCTTTAGTTATTTTTACAACAGACATTTTCGTACTCCTTTTTTATTATAGTGTTAGATTATTTTTTAAGCATTATACGAATTATTTCTCGGTCGGTTTCAGCCATACCGTTTTGGGCAAGCTTACCGACGTTTCTTATCGTCGCCTCAACACCGCGCGCAACGATACCGTCACCGCAATAGAATTCCTTACCGTGCATATACATCTGCATGCCCAAAAGTCCCGATTCGACAGCAGACGCTATCTTTGCGGCACAGCTAGCCTTCGCGCCGTCGCACACTACGCCCGAGTTTATCGCAAGAGCATTCACAACGGTATGCGATATCTCATTAAGCTTACCGCCATGCAAATACATTACACCCGCGCCTGCGCCACAGCCCGCGCTTATCGCGCCGCAGTATGCAGAAAGGCATCCTATTCCCGTTTTAAGGTGGATAGTCGTAAGGTTGGAAACAAGCAACGCACGGTAGAGCAGATCGTCAGAAACACCGAGCTCACGCGCATACACGATAACGGGGAGCGAGGCGGTCATGCCTTGGTTACCGCTTCCCGAATTAATAACAACGGGCAATTCGCAACCGTTCATTCTTGCGTCAGAGCCCGCGGCGGCGTAAGCCTTGGCGCGGTTATGGACAGTATTGCCGTAAGACATAAGAAGCGTTCTTCCTATTGCTGCACCGTATTTTCCCGTCAAGCCTTCCTCGGCAATAGCGGTATTGCATTCTATCTGACGGTCAAGAACGTCACGAACGTCGTTAATATCGGCGTTATCGGCAAAATCGATTATCGATTCGATACTCAACACCGAATAATCAACGTCACTCGCATTCTCGGCAAGCTTTTGTTCGAAAACAGTCTCGCCGTCAACGGTTATAAGGCAAAGGCCCGTATGGTGCTGAGCGGTACGCGCGTACACAGTATGATTTTCGCCCTTCAGGGTTATTCCGATATCAAGAACGTAATCCGTCACCGCCTCGGTGACTTCGATTTCGGTATTGGCAATAAAATCCGAAATTCCCTTTTTTTGAGCATCGGTAACATCAGACAAAACCTCGAGCTCGCGGTCGGGGTCACCTGCAACGATACCTGCGGCGGCGGCAGATTCGATACCGCGAAGACCGCCTGTATTGGGTACCATAACGCTCTTAACGTTTTTTATTATATTACCGCTGACGCAGACATCAACAGATTTTATCGGCTCGGAAATATATTTCTTCGCGTTAGCCGCAGTCATAGCGATAGCTATCGGCTCGGTACATCCCATCGCGGGAATAAGCTCCGAACGAAGTATTTTTAAATAGGTTTCGTAGACGTTTCTTTCCATTTTATCACCCGATTTTAACTTCTTTAGTATATTGTATCATTCAAAAAAGAGTTTGTAAATAAAAAATTCATCGGAATTATTCTTCCGATGAATTTTTTTCGATATATGCCAATATTTCAAGCATTCGTTTTTTGTTCGCAACGCCAAGCTTACCGTAAATATTGCGGTTATGATATTTAAGTGTGTTTTCGGTTATACCCAAAGCGGTCATAGCGTCTCGGGTAGATTTCCCTTCTGCATAAATATCATATACTTTCTTTTCGGTTGCCGTAAGAAGAGAAATACCGTTTTTGAAGGTTGCTACAGTTACGTCCGAATAGAGCTTTTCTTCAAGTCCTGTCGATTCCTGTGGATTTATTTGTTCAGAAACAAGCGCTTTGTTGCGTCGCTCGTTTTCTTGCATCAACAAATAAAGACACAAAATAAACAACTCGGTAATTATGTAAGAAACCGAAAGAAATTCAAAATCAAAGGATACAACCTGACCGAAAAACCAAATACCGATATTTGCAAAAACCGCGAGTGCAAAGATAATCGCATGGTAATTGGATTCGATACGCTTTTTTAACGTGGCGTAAGTTATCGCCGCAATCATAGCCGCAAAATAACCGAGGAGATAGAAGAGATAGATAACATGTAACGGACCGTAGACCTTATCGAGAACAGTCACTCCGCCGACAGTTTTAAGCGTAACTTCTTTATAGTAAATATCGAGATATCCGGGACTTGCCGCGATAAAGAAAACTATTGCCGATAATACGAAAAGAACGATCGGCACCCACTTACAGACGTTTATATTAGTTACACGAACGATTATCATAAACATCGAGAGCGGAAGGAAAACCGAGCCGAAATAAGCGATACGGTTAGCCCATAACGCAACGTCGAGCGTATCGGCGGTCGACAAAAGAAAATAACCAACGTTTACCACAATAACCGAAGTAAACAAAAGCATCGACCATTTATCTTTTTTTGAAATTAATAAAAAATAAGCGATAAAAACAACGAGAGCGCAAAGAGCGGCAATCGCATAAACGATAGAAAGGCTCGCCGTCTTTTCGCCGGTAACTCCGCAACCGCAGAAAACGACCGCACTCAACACCGCGAAAAAGCACAAAAGAGATTTTTTCATATAAGCATCCTTTTAAGGGACAGAAATTTCGTTTTTTCGGGGTTCCCCACCCCTTTTCCCACCCTTTTTAGCCAAAAAAGTGGATTTTCCCACCCCTAAATTTTCCAAAAGGGTGGTGACTCGCTTTAATTAGATAATATATAATATATACGTAAGATAATATATCATACTTTTCGGCTTCGGTCAAGTTATTGATATATGATTATTCAGAAAACTTTTTTCAAAAAGGAGAAACGTTATGAAAAAGACAAGACTTCTCGGAACACTTCTTGCCGTAGTTATGGTTTTAAGTATTCTTCCGATCACTGCGATCAATTCCTTCGCAGATACGGACGACCATATTTGGGTCACGGGCATTACAATGCATTCAGGCGATTATATCGCTTGCAACGGTACGGAAGTAACCGACGTTAAACCCGACGGCGGTTATGCCTACTTCGAAATCAACGAAGACGGTTGGTTCCTCACCCTTAACAATTTCACGACAGATAACGTCAATGATCATGCCATTACTCTTCAAGACAGCGAGCTTAACGTTAATCTTGTCGGCGACAATTACTTTTACAGAACCCTTACTTCTTACTATGGATCCTTTATCTTTAACGGCACCGGTAGTCTTACCGTAACTCATTCCTCGTATGACGGTATTTACACTAATAACGGTAATATTATCATTAACGGCGGCACCATAAATGTCAATTCCGGAGACGACGGTATATATGCTTCCAATGGTGATATCATTATTAACGGCGGCACGGTAAACGTCAACGCACCTTACGGATTATACACCTACGACGGTATGATCGACATTAACGGCGGCAACGTTTTGGTCACTTCTTCCCAAGAAGCAATCCGTGCTTATTGCGGTGCACGTGAAGCTGATGATCCTTATACAGAAGGCATAAGGATCGACAAGGCTACCGTAAACATCACCACAAACCGACACGGAATATACGCTTTTGGATACGGTGTTACCATAAACGGTGGCAGTGTGAACGTAGAATCCCAAGAGAGTGGCTTGAACGTAAGTAATGGTTTCCTTAACGTCAACGGCGGTAAAATTTCGATTGATTCCTTGTACAAAGCTGTTTATGTAGACGGAGCAGACACCGGATTTACCATTAATGGTGGCGATATCACCTTAAGCTCTGAAAACACCGATGCGATTTTCGTATACGAATGTGATATGACCATGAATGCAGGAAAATTAACAGTTACCAATGCGAATTGTTGTGTTGCCGATTTGGATGACTTCTATATGCACGGTGGAGAATTCATATTCGATTCGACAGAATACACCGACGGTATTTATGCACCCGGAAACACAATCGAAATAACCGGTGGTATTATAAAATCACTTTCGGGAGAAAACTTTAACACCGTCTTCAATTGCGAAAATCTTATTGTCTCGGGCGGTTACGTTGAGCTTTACGGCGAAAACGGCGTAATCGATGCCGAAACCGTAGAAATCGCAGAATCTCTTAACCCGATGGCTTCTACCAATTCGGACGGAAGCGATGCGGTTGCTTTCGACGCAGAAGATATCAACTCCTACAAAT
>JAZRLT010000089.1:0-1892 GCA_045646995.1 Eubacteriales bacterium
ATTCAAGTGTAATATTCTTTTCAGCGCCCTTGATACCGCTCTTTGCGAAACGAGGTACCTGACGGGTAGGTGTTGCGAAGTGAGAGTTACCCCATCCGCCTTTACCGCCCTTTGCGGCAACAAAAGGCAATCCGTCGGACATATCGTGGATAACGAGTCCGCTTTCGGGGTCACGAAGAATTGTTCCGGGAGGAACGGGTATCAAAAGATCCTCGGCGCTCTTGCCATGGAATCTTTTAGGCATACCGTCTCCGCCGTTCTGCGCGACAAACTTACGGCGGTATTTGAAGTTAAGAAGGGTATTTTCACCCTCGTCCACTACAAACACAACGTTACCGCCCTTACCGCCGTCTCCGCCGCTGGGACCGCCCTGAGCGACGTATTTTTCGCGGTGAAACGCAACTGCGCCGTTTCCGCCGTCTCCGGCTTTAATATAAATAGTAACTTTATCTATAAACATAACTGCCTCCTTAAAACGATAAGGATTAATAATAAACAGCAAGGAACAATATAATTATTCCCTATTGTTCGGTATCAATCAATTATTTCGAACATTCAGGTGTAACGAAGCGGTTTTCGCCAAAGCATAGGTCGATTCGCGAAGTTGATTTGGATGAAGAATGGACAAACGGAACCAGAAGCAATAGCATCCTATTGCGAGCGGTGATGTTTGTTCATAACGAAGTGGTCTTCGCCAAAGCAACGAGCGAAAATAAAAATAAAGAGTAGTCAGGGACTGTAACCAGTACCCGACATACTCTTTACTACATTTTGAAACTAGTCTGCGTTGACAGCGTATACGCTGACTTTCTTTCTGCCGCCTGCCATCGGTTCAAACTTTACGGTACCGTCGACAAGAGCGAAAAGGGTGTCATCGGAGCCGCGGCCGACGTTAACGCCGGGATGAATCTTGGTACCTCTCTGACGCATAAGAATGTTGCCGGCAGTAACGAACTGACCGTCCTGTCTCTTAACGCCAAGACGCTTGGATTCACTATCACGACCGTTCTTGGTAGAACCAACACCTTTTTTATGTGCAAAGAACTGAATAGACAATCTGAGCATGGTTATAAGCTCCTTTCGGTAAAATTATTTTATGACGACCCGAACGTTCTTCGGATAGTCATTCGCAAGGGCGGAAATTTCTTTCTCTAACCCAGCGATAAGAGCGCAAGCACGTTCATCGGGAGTGCAAAGCGAAAAATCGATAGTCGCAGTGGCTTCATCGACCGAGAAATCGACAGGAACACCGAACCCGTCGTTGACAGTATTTATCGTGAGCATAGTCATAGAGCTGACTGCTGCGCAAACGATATCGCTGCCCGACTCGGCATAACCCGAATGACCGCTTATGCGGAATTTGTAAAAATTGCCGTTCTTTTTAGTGAACGTAGCGGTTATCATCGCTTATTTAGCAATGCTGAGGATCTGAAGCTTGGTGTAGGGCTGTCTGTGGCCGATATGCTTCTTGGAGTCCTTCTTGGGCTTGTACTTGATTACGTGAATCTTCTTGCCCTTGCCGTTCTTAACGACACTTGCGGTAACGGTAGCATCCACGGTGGGAGTACCAACAACAAAGCCATTGTCATCACCGATAGCAAGAACCTTTTCAAAGGTGTAGGTTTCGCCTTCTTCGATGCCGAGCTTTTCAACGAAAATGATATCGCCTTCGCTGACTTTGTACTGCTTTCCGCCTGTTACAACAATTGCAAACATTTGTAAGCACCTATTATCCTTTCATAAGACTCGCTGCGATAGAGGTGTGCTTGACGCAACTTCAAAAACCCCATACATGCGGCAAGTGCAAGTTTAACACAAAAATCCCCTTTTGTCAAGGGGATTTTAAGGATTTTATTCTTTATTTCGGATATTTAACAATCTTACGACAACAG
>JAZRLT010000090.1:0-1672 GCA_045646995.1 Eubacteriales bacterium
CCCGGAATAAAGGGTGTCAAAATAAAAATAGACGTACCGAAGGATAAGGAGCCCGTGGAAGGCAGAGTTTATCCGAAATACGTGATCAAAGGTTAAAAATAAATAAAAAGATAAGGCGAGATCACCGTAAAAGGTAACTCGCCTTTTTGATATGCGTCGCCTCGGTTTACCGTCCGAGGTGTTTTATTTCTTTTTGAGAAACAGCTTCTCAAGATATCTTGCTACGCCATCCTCGGTATTCGGATAGTCGGTAACGTTTTTGCAGATCTTCTTAAGCTTTTCGGTGGCGTTTTTCATTATAACGCCGTGCCCCGCCTCAAGTATCATATCTACGTCTCCGTTATCGTCTCCGAAGGTTATCGCCTCGTCTACCGTCGCCCCTACTATTTTCATAAGAGCTTTGTTTCCAATAGCTTTGGTAGCGTTTTTGTGGTTGAATCTTTTGATCTTTCCGTCAAAGTATGGGATATAGATAAGACCGTATTTCTTCGCAATATATTCTGCATTCTCATCACTTATATGCGCGAGTATTTTATATGCGCTGTCGGTAAAGGGCTCGTTCGCGAAATCGTGATATTTAACGTCAAAGCGAGTGAATCCCTTATCGTTTGAGTAAACGTAATCGATGGTTTGAACCGATACGGATGAGGATTTTTCTATAAGCTCGGGAAGAAGTACGTTAAGCTTTTCGTTATCTATCTTTCTTTCGTAGATAATCTTGCGATCCCTATCGAGAATCATAGCGCCGCCGTTGAGTATCGTATAATCGGGATCAATGATATCAATGTATTTCTCGGCGAACATAAGACTTCTCGCGGTGTTGATGACCGTCACCTTACCGATAGCTCGGAGCTTTTCAAGTACGTCCTTGGTATAAGGCGTTACAGCTCTCTCTCCGTCGAGAAGCGTATCGTCAAGGTCGAAAATTATATACTTTATCTTATCTGTATCGGGCTTTTTCTTCCTCGCCGCGCGCTTTGAGGCAACCGTTATGCGCTCGATCTTTTTCATAAGAGCGTCGGTTGCGTAACGGGGGGAGAGGCGCCACGCCCAGTTTCCGTCGGGCTTTGAAGGGGTATTCATTCTGCCCGCGGCATTCGTTAATTCGAGATAATCCTGCATAGGAATAACGGTTAGATTAGCGCGGCTTTCCATAGCGGCTCTGATGAGAGCTTCGGTCACGCTCTCGCCGTCTTTCCTCGGTATCTCACGCTTGAATCTCGCTTTTGCGGATTTTTCGAGCTCGTAAGCCCAAGAGCGTGTGCAATCCGAGTCGTGCGAGGCTGTATACGCTATGCAGTTATCGGTTGCGAACATTCTCGGCAGATATTCGTTATCCTCGTCGTAGAACGCAAACTGAAGAAGCTTCATTCCGGGGAATCCCGTGTAAGCGAGAAGTTCGCGCACGTCGTCCGTTATAAGACCTAAATCCTCAGCGATTATCTTTCCGTCGGGGTATTCCTTTCTTATAGCGTCAAAGAGAGCCTTTCCGGGAGCCGCTACCCATTCTCCTCGCTTTGCGTTTTCATCGCCAAAGGGAATAGAGTAGAAACTTGCGAAGCCGCGGAAGTGGTCGATTCTTAAAATATCGTAAAGCTTGAATGCGGCACCGACTCGTATCTTCCACCAGCTGAAGCCGTCAAGCTCCATTGCTTCCCAGTTGTATATGGGG
>JAZRLT010000091.1:0-3345 GCA_045646995.1 Eubacteriales bacterium
ACTTTGATGTTTGCACCGCCGTGACGGGGACCCTTAAGCGAGCCGAGTGCCGCTGATATCGCAGAATAGGTGTCGGTACCCGACGAGGTGACGACGTGTGTCGTGAAGGTCGAGTTGTTACCGCCGCCGTGCTCAGCGTGGAGAACTAACGAAAGGTCAAGTATTTTAGCCTCGAGCTCGGAAAATTCTCCGTCCTTGCGGAGGATGTGTAAAAAGTTTTCCGCCGTCGAATACTGAGGCTTGGGACGTCTTATGTGAAGGCTCTTGTTTCTGTGGTAATGACGGTACGACTGATAACCGTATACCGAAAGCATCGGAAACATCGCAATAAGCTGTAAGCATTGTCTTAAAACGTTTGCCGTCGAAATATCGTCGGGATTATCGTCGTATGCATAAAGCGCAAGAACACCTCGGGAAAGCATATTCATCATGTCCTTACCGGGCGCCTTTAATATCATATCGCGTACGAAGGATTGAGGAAGACTGCGGTATTTTGAGAGCTGAGCCGTGAACTTCTCTAATTCCTCTTTGTTCGGAAGCTGGGAAAATAAAAGGAGATATACCGTCTCTTCAAATCCGAATCGGTCGTCCTTGGTAAATCCGTCAACAAGGTCGCGTACGTCGATCCCGCGGAAGCATAACTGACCCTCGCAGGGTATCGCTTCACCGAATTCGTTCACGTCCTTAGCCTTTATCTTCGAAACCTCGGTCAAGCCCGTAACGACACCGTTGCCGTTCATATCGCGCAATCCGCGGTTGACTTTATGCTTTGCGTACATTTCCGATACTATGTTGTTGTTGCTGTCGGACAATGCCGCCATTTCTGATATGTAAGGAGTGATGGTTGAATATGACTTCATTTTCTGCCTCTCTTTCCCGTCGCTGTCGACGCGTGTTATATATAAATTCAAATATATTATATATCAAATTGATATAAAAATCAAGATGTAATTTGTCGATGTGCTAACGCGTTAAAATATTTTTCGAAAAAACGCGATAATACTATTGACAAATCTGAAAAATTGTACTATTATTGGTGCATATTGAAGCTTTAATTTGATTATTTGGTAAAGGAGTTACAGGTATGTTCTTTTTGGGATATTCGTTTTATTATTTTAAAAAGGACTGCTGTGTGCTCTGACGATCTGTTTGATCGGTTTATATAACAGCAGTCCGCATCTGTTTTGCTTTTTTTAGCATTAGGATGGCGGATTTTTTTAATTTCTTAAGGAGACTTTCCGAGATGACCGAACTTGAAAAAGCGAGATTATTAATAAATTCTGCCGATGAGGAAATGGCGCGTCTCTTCCAACAGCGTATGGATGCCGTGCGTACCGTAGCCGAATATAAAAAGGCTCATGGACTGCCTGTTGATGATTTGGCGAGAGAAGCGCAGATAATATCCCGTAACTCGGCTTACATATCTGACGAGGACTATCGCTCCTATTACGTTAACTTCCTGCGTAATACGATAGACCTTTCGAAGCAGTATCAGCATCGTATTCTTGACGGAATGCGCGTGGCGTATAGCGGTGTCGAGGGAGCGTTTGCGAATATCGTTGCCGAACGTATCTTTCCCGATGCCGAATGCGTCGGATATGCCGATTTCGATGCCGCTTATAACGCGGTGGTTTCGGGCGAATGCGATTGTGCACTGCTTCCTATGGAAAACAGCTATAACGGTGACGTAGGTAAGGTTCTCGATTTGGCGTTCTTTGGTTCGCTTTATATAAACGGTGTTTATGAGGCTGAAATAACCCAGAATCTTCTCGCTGTCAACGGTACGCAACTCGGAGATATTAAAACGGTAATATCACATCCCCAAGCCCTCGGACAATGCGCGTCCTATATTGAAAAGATGAGCTTCGAAACCGAAGAGGCTGTCAATACCGCGGTTGCCGCTAAGATAGTTGCCGAATCGGGAAGAAAAGATATCGCCGCTATCGGAAGCGAGGAAGCTGCCGAAAGGTTTGGGTTGGTAAAGCTCGAAGGGCATATTAACGAAGCAAGTAATAATACTACCCGCTTCGGTGTGTTTTCGAGAGTTCGCCGCGAGCCTTCGGTTGGTGATAATCGCTTTATAATGCTCTTTACCGTTAAAAACGTCGCCGGCTCGCTCGGACGTGCCGTTTCGGTCATAGGAGCCCACGGCTTTAACCTTCGTGCGCTCAAGAGCCGTCCTACCAAGGACTCGAACTGGGAATACTACTTCTACGCCGAGGGTGAGGGGAATATAAGCTCCTCCGAGGGTAAATCGATGCTCGCTTACCTTGAAACGGTGTGCAGTAACCTTAAAATACTCGCAAGCTACGAAAAAGAATACAAAGTATAGTCTTTCGGAGTTATGTTATGAATACCTCTATAAATGTTAAAACCTCGGTCGGCGGATATGATATTGCCGTTCAAAGAGGTGCTTTGAATAATATAAAAGAACTTTTGAAGCTTGACCGTAAGGTGTTGGTCGTAACCGACGATGGGGTGCCTTCCCGATATTCAGACGCGGTCGTTAACGCGTCCGCTTCTTCGGTAAAGGTAGTGTTAAAGCAGGGAGAAGCCTCCAAAAGCCTTGATAACTTTGCGATTCTTCTACGTACAATGGTCGAAAACGGCTTTACTCGTTCGGATTGCGTAGTCGCGGTCGGCGGAGGTGTTGTCGGTGACGTTTCCGGCTTCGCTGCAAGCGCTTATATGCGCGGTATAGATTTTTACAATATCCCCACGACTCTTCTTTCTCAGGTCGATTCCTCGATCGGTGGAAAAACGGCTGTCGATTTTATGGGAATAAAGAATATAGTCGGAGCGTTCTATCCCCCGAAAAAGGTCGTTATCGACCCCGAAACGCTGTCTACGCTTCCGAAACGCCAAATTGCCAACGGTCTTGCAGAATCGTTGAAAATGTCACTTACCAATGACCCCGAATTGTTTGAAATCTTTGAAAACGGCGATGTTGACGCTGAAATCGATAATATAATCGTCCGCTCGCTTTTGATAAAAAAGAACGTAGTTGAAGCCGACGAAAGAGAATCGGGCTTGCGCCGTGTGCTTAATTTCGGTCACACTCTTGCCCACGGTGTCGAAACGGCTAACGGTATGGAAAATTATTACCACGGCGAATGCGTCGCGATGGGAATGGTGCCTATGTGCGCTCCCGCGGTAAGAGAACGCCTCTTGCCGGTTTTGCGTAAGCTTTCGCTTCCGAGCAGTATCGATTCCTTGGATGTGGAAGCGGTAATTTCCGCTTGCTCTCACGATAAAAAATTAACAGGCGACGATATAACCGTCGTTTACGTTCCCGAAATCGGTAAGTTTGAATTTAAAAAGGTGCCGTTTTCCGAATTTGAAAAA
>JAZRLT010000092.1:0-6884 GCA_045646995.1 Eubacteriales bacterium
ATATATCGTATGTAACGGTGACGAGGGCGATCCCGGCGCGTTTATGGACCGCTCTATTATGGAGGGCGACCCCCACCGTCTTATCGAGGGTATGATAATTTCCGGTATTGCTATCGGCTCGAGCGAGGGCTATATCTACGTTCGTGCCGAATATCCCCTTGCCGTTGACCGCTTGCGTATCGCTATCGCTCAAGCGGAGGAATTGGGTCTTCTGGGCGATAATATACTCGGTACCGACTTTAGCTTCCATATGCATATAAACCGAGGTGCGGGCGCGTTCGTCTGCGGTGAGGGATCTGCGCTCACCGCTTCTATCGAGGGGAAACGCGGTATGCCCCGTGTTAAGCCTCCCCGTACCGTTGAGCACGGTCTCTTCGATAAGCCCACTAACCTTAATAACGTTGAAACCTACGCAAACGTTCCGATGATAATTAATAACGGTGCAAAATGGTATCTTTCTATCGGCCCCGAATCAAGCCCCGGTACTAAAGCCTTCGCGCTTACGGGTACTATCAAAAATACCGGTCTTATCGAGGTTCCTATGGGAACGACCCTTCGCGAGGTCATCTTCGATATCGGTGGCGGTATGAGAGGGGATGCTAAATTCAAGGCTGTCCAGATAGGCGGTCCCTCGGGCGGATGCCTTACCGAAAAGGATTTGGACGTTCCTCTCGATTTCGACTCGCTTAAAAAGGTCGGTGCTATGATCGGCTCGGGCGGACTCGTAGTTATGGACGATAAGACCTGTATGGTCGAGGTTGCCCGCTTCTTTATGAACTTTACCCAGAACGAATCCTGCGGTAAATGCGTGCCCTGCCGAGAGGGAACTAAGCGTATGCTCGAAATACTTGAGCGTATAGTCGATGGCAACGGACGCGACGGCGATATCGAGCTTCTTGAAGAACTCGCCGATACTATAACAAATACCGCGCTCTGCGGTCTCGGTAAGACGGCGCCCTCGCCCGTCATAAGTACAATTCAAAACTTCCGCGAGGAATATGAAGCGCATATTTATGAAAAACGCTGTCCCGCGGGTGCGTGCAGTAAGCTTAAGCGCTACGTGATCGATCCCGAAATATGTAAAGGTTGTTCGCTCTGTGCGAGAAACTGTCCCGTCGGTGCTATTAAGGGCGAGATCAAGAAGCTCTTTACTATCGATCAGGATAAGTGTATTAAGTGCGGCGCGTGCGTGACGAGCTGTAAATTTAAAGCAATCAAGGAGGAGGCGTAATCATGCAAATGAAGAATATGATGCAGGTTGACGGTGTTCCCGTTGCTATCGAAGGCGAACGCAACCTTCTCGAAATAATAAGTAAAGTGGGCACGGTTATGCCCGTGTTCTGCTACCATAGTAACCTTTCTATCTACGGCGCCTGCCGTATGTGTATGGTTGAGGACGAGCGCGGACGCCTTATGGCGGCTTGCTCGACCCTTCCTGAAGAGGGAATGAAGATACGTACCAATACGGGACGTCTTCGCCGCTACCGTAGAAACATTTTGGAGCTTGTCCTCGCTGAACATTGTCGCGATTGTACTACCTGCCCCAACTCGGGAAAATGTAAATTGCAGGATTTGGCGGCACAGTTCGGTATAAGCGAGATTCGCTTCCAAAACAGCCGCTCTGCTATGCCCAAGGATGATTCTTCACCTTGTATTATACGTGACCCCGGTAAATGTATCCTCTGTGGTGACTGCGTAAGAGAATGTAACGAGGTTCAGCATGTCGGCGCGATCGATTTCGCACACCGCGGCTCTAACGTTACGATAAGCACCGCTTTCGATATTCCTCTTTCCGAATCTCTTTGCGTCGGATGCGGTCAGTGCTCTGCCGTATGTCCTACCGGCGCGATAATCGTCCGTGATGATTCACAAAAAGTTTGGAACGCCGTCGATGCGTACGATACCTTTACTACCTGTGAAATCGCTCCCGCGGTTCGTGTCGGTATAGCTCGCGAGCTCGGTATGCCCGAAAGCGAAAACTCAATGGGGCTTATCGTTGCGGCGCTTCATCGTATGGGCTTTGACAGAGTGTATGATACCTGTACCGGTGCCGATTTGACGGTTCTTGAAGAAACTAACGAATTTTTGAATAGAATCGAAAAGGGCGAAAATCTTCCGCTCTTTACCTCCTGCTGTCCCGCTTGGGTTCAGTTTGTAGAGAAAAAGTATCCCGAGCTTATACCCAACGTTTCTACCTGTAAATCTCCTATGAGTATGTTCTCGGCGATAATTAAGGAGTATTTCAAAGATAAGCTCCCCGACGGTAAAACTAAGCATTATCACGTCGCATTGATGCCTTGTACGGCTAAAAAGTACGAATCTCAACGCGAAGAGCTCGGCGCGGCAACCGATGCGGTTATCACCACGCAGGAACTTATTAAGATGATTCGTGAATCGGGTATCGTTTTCCGTGAATTGGAACCCGAAAGCGTTGATATGCCCTTCGGAACTATGTCGGGCGCATCACTTATCTTCGGTGTGACCGGCGGTGTTACCGAAGCTGTATTGAGGAGAGTTGCCGCCGACGATTCCCGTGCCACCCTTGCTCATATAAGCTATAGCGGTGTGCGCGGTATGGAATCGGTTAAGGAAACCTCGGTTACCTACGGTGATAAGACCTTGAATATAGCTGTCGTAAGCGGTCTCGGTAATGCCGAAAAACTCATCGAAAAAATGAAGAACGGCGAGGCTCGTTATGACCTTATTGAGGTTATGGCTTGTCCGGGTGGATGTATAAGCGGCGCAGGTCAACCTTATATTTCTTTCCGTCACCGCAAAAAGCGCGGAGAGGTTCTTTACCGTGCCGACCGTACGAGCACTATTAAGCGTGCTCAGGATAACCCGATGATGAACGAGCTTTACGAAGGCGTTCTTAAGGGTAAGGTTCACGAGCTCCTTCATACGACTTATAAGGACGAAACAAAATAATACATGATAACACCGCCGTAGAAATACGGCGGTGTTCGAAAATTTGAAACTATGAAAATTACTGCATTGACCGAAAATATATCTAAAGATGAAAAATTCGCTCCCGAACACGGTCTTTCGCTTTATATCGAAACTGAGAATAATAAAATTTTGTTCGATATGGGTCAAAGCTCGCTTTTTTTGAACAATGCCGAAAAACTCGGAATTGACCTCGCTGATGTGGATATGGCTGTGCTTTCTCACGGTCACTATGACCACGGCGGAGGATTGCCTGCATTTCTTGAGGTCAATACAAAAGCGCCCGTGTACGTAACCCGCCACGCTTTCGGGGATTATTATAACGGGACTGAAAAATATATCGGACTCGATAAATCGTTCTCGGATAATAAACGCTTGGTAGTTACCGATGATGTTTGTAAGATTTCCGAATCCTTGACTCTGTTCTCCTGCAACGAGAGGGAAAAGTACGTTGATTTAGGATCCTTCGGACTAAATAAATTCGAAAACGGTGAATTTGCTCCCGATGATTTTCTCCATGAGCAATATTTGCTTATCGAAGAGAAAGGAAAACGTGTTCTTATAAGTGGCTGTTCACATAAAGGAATAATAAATATCGTACGCTGGTTTGAACCCGACGTGCTTATCGGAGGCTTTCATTTTTCAAAACTTCCGTTAGATGGCGCTCTCATAGAATATGCCGAAACGCTTGATTCATACGGAACTGTGTTTTATACCTGCCATTGTACCGGCGAAGCACAGTATTCCTTTATGAAAGAACGTATGAAAAACTTGAACTACCTTCACTGCGGTGAAAGCGTGGAAATATGAAGAATACAAACACGTATCATACCGAGCAGAATCCGTCACATATCGGTCATCCTGAGCGAAGCAGGGCGAAAGCCCAGCGGAATCGAAGGATATACGCATAATTATGTATAATCTACTACTAAAACGCTTGACTTTACCTAAATAAAATGCTAACATCACACACGATAAAATAACAATAAGGAGAACAAAATATGAAAAGAATTGTTTCGTTGGCACTAATCCTCGCGGTGTTACTTGCAATAATGCCTTTGACGATATTTGCTACAGAACAAAACGCAGAACTTATAGATATTGATATCTATAAGGCTCAATGTATGGCAGGTACTGCGGTTGATAACAGCGTGGATAATCGTGTTGAACGTTGTAGAAATTTATACAATTATTACGTTGATGAAGAATTGTTTTCGTCTACAAAAACATTCTTGGACGAAGCATATGCAAACGACGTTCTTATGATGAATTTCAAAGAATGGAAAGTATATTCATTAGGTGCTGATGCAAGTGCGGCATTGAATCAACCAATGAAGGAAAAGGATTATTACGAATCGCTTATACTTGCGATGCTTTCACAAACAATAAGCGAAATGGATGATACGAAAATCGAAGCGGACGCAACGGCGACAGCTGTTATTGATAATCTTTGTTCGGCGGCAAACGTAACTACCAAGGCTGCGTTAATATCCCATTTTTCTAAATCTTCAACTTCTGCCGTTAAATCCGCAATAGAGAGTGCACGCGCAGGAACTGATCTTGCTTCCGATGCTTTGCTCGTTGTAGATACTGTCATCGGTGCATCTTCAACTATTGTGGATGCAGTTGAAAGAATCGCGTTATATAATCAAATGCTCGAGCTTGACAAGTTTGCAAAACAATGGTTGGAGCAGATGTATAATGCATGCGATTCCGAAACCGATGTGGCTTTAAAAACGGCTTTGTCTAATTTGAAAAATGCATCTATAAGCTTTGCCTCTTCTTTGTTGGTCGAGATTAAGGACACTAGCTTCAGAACCGCAACGTGGATGGCAGGCGCGACGGTTAATACTGCACTTGGTGTTGCAGCCGGTACCAATCCGATTTCCGCAGCCGTTTTGACCGGACTAAAATTCGGAAAAACTATATGTGATATTTTTTACAAGACAAGCGATGTATACGAGCAATTTTTTATGCTTGAATGCGTATATAACGTGGAGGCATTGGCAAAAGAAGTTGTGAAGAATAGCGAATTTGCATTCAATCAAAATGAAACTAATGAAAATGCAAAAACCTTTATTTATGCAGTAATGTGCTATTTCGAATGCCTTATTGACGTTGAAGTAGATTGCATGATTAACTTCCTTGATATATTGTATAATGGCGGTATATTAAAAGGTTCTATCGTATGGTTTTACGGGGCTACGGACGATTATCAAGAAGCCGTGAATGTTTTGGAATCGTTGCGCGATACTCGTATAAAGAATTATGATTTAATGGAATTATTTTTCAGAGCTGCATTGGACTTTAACTATCCCGACACTTTTAATCATTATTTTACTGTAGACACTACTGTTCCTATAACCGATATCAGCTTTATCACAAGCAGAATTTTGCCTCCGCCTTATCCTGCCGGTTATGCAAATATGATAGTTGGTGATTTTGCGAATCTATACGTTCAATATGAACCAAGCAATACAACACAACAAGCATACACCGCAACAAGCGACAATCTGCAAGTGGTGACAGTTAAGGACAATATAATGACTGCCGTGTCGGAAGGAACGGCAAACGTAACGGTAACTTCTGTAGAAAACCCTGATGTATCTTATACTGCAGAAATCAAAGTAGGCGCAAAGCTTGAAAATACAGAACCCGAAGGGCTTACAACGTGGCTTGAATATACAGTTTCAGACGGAAAAGCAACTATTACGGGCTTGGTAGACGGCTATAACCCGAGCAGATTGACAATTCCTTCTAAAATCAATGGGTATTCGATAACCGCGATTGGTAATTCCGCTTTCCGTAGTTGCACAGGATTCACTAGCATAACTATTCCTAATAGCATAACTGCTATAAGTGCATCTGCATTTGAGAATTGTACAAATTTAAGCAATATAAACTTACCAAACACGTTAAAAGATATATATCCATATGCATTTTCTGGATGTACCTCACTCAAAACTATAAACATACCGGATAGTGTAGAACGTATAGGTTCGCATGCATTTAACAAATGTGGTGAGCTGATATATGTAAAATTGCCCGTAAATTGGAATCACGTAATAGACTATAAATATCATTCGGGTTGGGTTGAATATACCGAAAGTCCCTTTGTCGGTTGCAGTAGTTTAAAAAGTGTTACTATTCCAAACGGAGCAACTTTGATACCTACAAGGGCATTTTATAATGCTAAATCGTTAGAAGCAATTACAATTCCTAATTCAGTAGTAGCAATTAATGAGGGCGCATTTCAAAATTGTCAAGGGATAGACGATATTGAAATACCTATGAGTGTCACCACAATAGGTAAGAGCGTTTTTGCAGGTTGCACAGGATTCACTAGCATAACTATTCCAGAAAGCGTAACCTCGATTGGTTCGAATGCTTTCTCCGATTGCAACAATTTAAAAAACGTTATCTACAACGGTACAGTAGCAGATTGGAGCAATATTTTTATAGACGATGGCAACGAACCGCTTTTGAATGCCGAAAATATTTTCTTCACCTGCAAGCACGAAAAAGGTTCTTGGAACGTTAAAGAAGACAACACCAAGGAAAAGGTTTGCAAGGAGTGCGGTGCAGTTACTGAAACGCTCGGCGCGGATGAATATATCCCTTACGACGTAACAGGCGACAACAAGGTTAACATGATCGACTATATGCGGGTGAAGTTATATTATTTCAATCTGGTAGAGCTTACCGACGACCAGTTTGCGCGCGCAGACCTTACCGGCGACGGCAAAGTTAATATGTTTGACTATATGAAGCTCAAAACTGCAGTATTAGCTCAATAAAACAACGAAAAAAGAAGGTTCCTAGCGGAGCCTTCTTTTGTTATATATTTAGGTTCTTGTCATTCCGTCTACGCTGAGTACGACACCCGTAATATAGGATGCCTCGTCAGACGCGAGGAAAACGAACGCGTTTGCGATATC
>JAZRLT010000093.1:0-3092 GCA_045646995.1 Eubacteriales bacterium
CTTGGCGGCTGTATTTATGATCACCCGCAAGAAGATGTCCGTATACGCAGACTAATTTCTAAGGTTGATTTTTAAGTAAACCTGTAAGAGGCGGCGGAGGTGTATTCCGCCTCCGCCGCCATTTTTCTAAAGCAATGGAGAGATGCTTATGAAACGTAACAAAATAGGGCTTCTGTTGGTTCTGATGCTGTTCGTAGGCGTCTGTGGATTGCTTTACCCGTCTGTGAGTCAATACTGGAACTCCAAGACCCAGACCCGCGCTGTCGATAGCTATCGAGATATTCTCGAATCTTTAAAACCCGAGGATTACGAACGTTATTTTCAAGAAGCCGAGGCTTATAATACCGCTCTTGCCGAAATGGACTCCCCCTTGGCAAACTATAAAAAGCTCCAAGGCTATCATAATATGCTTAACGTAGGCGGAAACGGTATAATGGGCTATGTGTCTGTACCGAAGCTTGGCGTTGAATTGCCGTTGTATCACGGCGTTTCTGCCGAGGTTTTGAATGTTGCCTGCGGTCATCTCGAAGGAACCTCGCTCCCTGTCGGCGGAGAAAGTACCCATGCTGTGCTGTCTGCCCATCGAGGCTTGCCTCACGCAAAGCTCTTTACCGAGCTTGATAAAATGGAATTGGGAGATACCTTCCAAATTACCGTCTTGGACCGTACTGTCACTTATCAGGTAGATCAGATAAAGATCGTTACCCCCGATGATAGCGCGGATATTCAGATTATTGAGGGTGAGGATATGTGTACGCTCCTTACCTGTACTCCCTACGGTATAAACTCCCATCGCCTTTTGGTAAGAGGAACACGTATCGAGAATGCCGCTCCGACGCTTTACGTTACCTCTAATGCGTTCCAGATCGACTCGCTCGTTGCCACTCCCGCTGTTGCGGCACCTATATTGTTGATATTACTTATCGTCTTGTTGATAAAATACCGAGACAAGGGAAGTAAACCCCTTATCTCAAATGAGGAGGAAGAATGGTTAAAAGAAGAATTGCAATAATTTTTATGCTGATCTGCCTTTGCTTTAATGCATTGTCCTGCGTGACGTACGCCGTATCGACCTCCGATGCAAAGGAATTTATCGATATCGATAAGGAATGCTCTCTTTCACTTTCTTATCGCTATGAAGAAACCGCTTTTTCCGACCTATCCGTAAGTCTTTATAAAATAGCGGGCGTTTCTTCCGATTTTAAATATACGTTGACTCCTGCGTTTCAATCCTCAGGGCTTTCTCTTAACGGAATTAAATCCTCTGCCGAATGGAACGTCGTGCGTTCTACGCTCGAAACGTATATTGTCGCGGACGGAATAAAATATGATGCTTCGGTTACGACCGATGAAAACGGTAGGGCTGCTTTTAACTCTCTCGAGGCGGGCTTATATCTTGCCGTAGCGGAGGATGCTGTACGCGACGATGTTACCTGCGTTTTTGCCTCTGCTTTGCTGTCCTTGCCGTCGCTCGGCTCCGACGGAATTTGGCAATACGACGTATCGGCTTCTGCTAAGCCCGAAGCTCTTCCTCCCATTGATCCCGACGAAAAGATAGAGTATAAGGTCATAAAGCTTTGGAAGGGCGACGAGGGCGCTTTAGAACGCCCCGAGACTGTAGAAATCGAGATATTTCGCGACGGTATCAGCGTCGAAACCGTAATACTTTCCGAGGAAACAAATTGGTCTTATAGCTGGTCGGCGAAGAACGACGGTGCTGTGTGGGTAGTTGCTGAGCGTAATGTGCCTAAAGGATATGTCGTGACAGTAGACGACCGTACAACAGCGTTTGTGGTTACGAATACTTGGACTCCCGAGCCCAATCCGCCGAAGCCTCCCCAAACGGGTGACTCATCCAATACGTTACTCTATATAATTATTCTTAACGTTTCGGGTATTGCGCTTATTCTTTTGGGTGTAAGCGGAAAGAGAAGACGTGTATGATGGACGAAAAGAAGAGCTTGGCTCGTAAAGTTTGTCTTTGGCTCGGTGTCGGCTTGATCGTTTTCGCGGCAATAACGTTGATTTTGTGGAATTGGAATATATATTCCTCGGAAAATAAATCTAAAAAAATCGTAGAAGCGATTTCCGCGCTCGTTCCCGAAGCGGCGGGAGCGGTTCCCGAAGAACGTAGCGATAATGCGATGCCTGTCCTTTCCTTAGACGGTACCGACTTCGTCGGCGTTATAGAAATGCCTCGCTACGGCTCGTCGCTTCCGATTTGTAATAGGTGGGGAAGTGTAACTAAATATCCCTGCCGATTTAACGGTAGTATCTACGACGGCTCCCTCGTTGTCGGAGCAACCTCTCAAAAGGGTGAATACGACTTCTATCGTGAAATTTCCGTCGGTGATACCGTCGTTCTGACCGATATGGAGGGTAATAGATATACCCTTGCCGTTACCGATCTGCGATACGAAAAAAGCGCGGACGAGACTGCTTTGAAGCGTAATGACTCACTACTTACGTTGTTTATTAAAAACGTTTACGGCTTTGATTATCTCGTCGTTTCCTGCGACCTGCCGAAATAAAATAAAACGGTGTAGTGTTAACTACACCGTTTTGAATTTTAATTTAATCTCCGCACTTGAAAAGACATTTAACGAGACAAGCCGATGCGGTGATTACAAGCGAGAAGCTCAAAAGAAGCAATCCTACGAAAATTGCACCGATGACGCTTGCTTCCGCGAAGGTTACGCCGAGAAGAATTATAGAGAATAATACCGTGCCGAGAATACCGCCCAAAACCGTCGAAAGTGTTGCACATACGCATTCGCAACCGTTGCAATCACTCTTAATGGCGCCCGCGATAACGAGTACGCCGAGATATACAACCGCGATTCCGAGAAGTACCCATAAAAACGCGGGAGTGACGTTGATTACGGCGGTTAACTGAAGAAAAGCGGCGATGACACCGATAACGATGCTTACGGCAATAGATAATAAAGCACATTTGCATTTGCTCTCGCAGCAATAAAGTGACATGTAATATCACCTCCTACTGCAATATATGATTAAATGAAGAAGTGTGATATAAAAAACCGTGCTTTTTTTGAAGCACGGTTTTACTTTCTTATGCGCTTTGGAAATCC
>JAZRLT010000094.1:0-4473 GCA_045646995.1 Eubacteriales bacterium
TTACGTGATAAAGTACGCTTTCTCGGTTTATCGATTCGGATATGACATCACCGAAGAAAAGATGCCCCGCTGTGTCGTACAGTACGTCGGGATATGAAATCGTTATCCAATCAGCACCGCCTAACGTTATCTGGAATATAAATACGGCTAATCCGACCGAATATCCGCCGAACTGTATGACCGCATCGAGACTCCATTTCTTGACTGACTTGGATTTTATCGCGCGTACAAGCGTAAATACGTTTATCATCGCGACGATGAAAAACGCGAAATAATGTGTGTATGCCGAAAGTATTGAGAAAGCGAGATATAAAACTCGGCTTAACTTGTCACCGTTTTTAATGTAACGGTATGCGTAAACCGCGGTAAGCGTAAGAAGAAATATCGCGAGGGTATACATTCTTATCTGTAACGCGTATTTCAACGTAGAAAACGAGAAAACGAGTAAGAAGCTAAACCAAAATCCCGCCTTTTCTCCGAAATCCTTACGAATGTGCGTATATCCGAGAATAGTGGACGCTATGGCGAAGATTACCGAAAACATACGAAGCGTAATTACGCTGTTGCCGAAAATAAGGCTAAAGACCTTTAGCAATATGTAATAAAGATGCGGATGAACGTCGTACGTGAGGAGATATACCATTTCGGGTAGGCTCTTTGAAACCGCCCCGACGGTGTACGCCTCGTCAAACCATACGCTGTCGAAAAACGCGCTGGATATATATAATACGGCGCCGATAAAAATAACAGCGAAATGAAGAATTCGTGTAAACGATGCGCCCTTTAGAGAAGATGAATGTTGTTTTGCTTGCATAATTCGACGTCCTTGTCCTCCCAACGCGAAGACTGAACCTCGCCGATATGCGCCTTTCTAAGGAAAAACATACACATTCTCGACTGACCGATACCGCCGCCCATGGTTAAGGGAAGCTCGTTTTCGAGAAGTGCCTTGTGGAAGGGAAGCGAAGCACGATCCTCGCAATTTGCGATAGAAAGCTGACGCTTTAACGCTTCTGCGTCAACGCGGATACCCATCGAGGAAAGCTCGAGAGCAATATCAAGAACGGGATAATAAACGAGAATATCGCCGTTGAGACTCCAATCGTCGTAGTCGGGTGCACGTCCGTCGTGCTTGTTGCCCGAGCGTAATGCACCGCCTATCTGCATAATGAATACAGCGCCGTGCTTCTTTGCGGCGGCATATTCGCGCTCCTTGGGAGTAAGGTCGGGATATTCATCCTCTAATTCTTGGGATTTTATAAATACTATCTTCTCGGGAAGAAGCTTTCCGAGAAATTCGTAATCGTCGGTAATGTAGTTTTCGGTGTGACGGAGTGAGGTGTAGATCTGCTTTACCGCACGCTTTAAGGTGTCCTCGCATCTCTGCTCGGCGGTGATTACCTTTTCCCAGTCCCACTGGTCAACGAGAACCGAATGGATGTTGTCGGTATCCTCGTCACGGCGAATTGCGTTCATATCGGTGTAAAGACCTTCTCCGGGTACGAAACCGTACTCCTTGAGCGCCATTCTCTTCCATTTTGCGAGAGACTGTACAATTTCGTTGTTACCGCTCATGCCGCGTATATCGAAGGAAACGGGACGCTCAACGCCGTTCAAGTTGTCGTTGAGACCGCTGCCTGCGTCTACGAAAAGGGGCGCGGAAACACGGGTGAGATTTAATTGAATTGCAAGATCGCGCTCGAAAAAGTCTTTGACCTTTTTGATAGCAACCTCGGTTTGTCTTATGTTGAGTGCGGGAGAATAATCCTTAGGAATTTGTACTGACATTATATGTTTTCCTCGTTTTCGTGAGAATGTTTGTTTTTCTTACGCGTTCTTAATTTGTCAAGAAGCGTTTTATACAGGAATATTCCGACGATTGCGGCAATTCCGGTTATTGCAAAAATAAGAATAGCGCCGAGATAATTTTTATCGACTAAGAATTTTCCGCCTATTGTCGAGCTTACGACCGACGGGATCCGCGCTATCGTAGAAATTACTACGAAATCGACTATATTTATCTTCGTCAAACCGAAGAAGAATATCAAAGGATCTTTTGGGGTTCCGGGGATAAGATAGAGTAAAAATGCAAAGCGCTCGAGCTTTTTTTCGCTGTTTATAAAGCGAAGCTCGTTTATTCTTTCGAGAGGGATAAAAAGCTCAACGAACCTGAATCCGAGCTTTTTGACGAATATCATTATTATCGCTGTTGCAAGAGCACTTCCGAGAAGACAAACCAATGCACCCTCAAACCATCCGAAGCATAGTCCCATGCCGACTTCGATAACCTCGCCCGGTATCGGCGAGACAACGACCTGAAGAACCTGTATTCCGAAGGCGACAACAACGCCCATTTCTCCGTATCCGCTTATGAGATACTTGAAATTTCCGGCGGCATCGGATATTCCCTGACCGCTTTCGATCGATATTGTGAGCGTTTCGGCTATCGCATACCCGAACCATAAAAACAATCCCGCCGCGATGATAAATGATATGATTGCGATTGCTCTTTTTCGCTTCAGAAGAATCTTCTTTTCCTCTTCGGTACGCTCTTTTTCTCCGCGGAACCGTTGGACGAATTTTTTTCTGTTATGATCGTTCGCCATTTTCCCCCTCCTTTCTTCAAATCTATTAAAACAGTATACTATTTTTGGCGGTTGTTGTCAAGAAAAAAAGAGGCTTGCGCGGGTATAAAAACTCGCGTAAGCCCCCATTATTGCTCGTTGTTGCGCTATCCTCTTGCCTCGGAAAGCTTAAGACGCGTCTCTCTGTCGGGCAATCCCGTCGGAGTGAGCCCGTTTTCGGTTTGCCAACGCTTTAATTCGCGCCTGCTTTTAAGTCCGAAAATAGGTCCGCTTCCGACGTTTATTCCGTTTTTCTTCATAAGCTCCTTGAGGTCGGATATTCGTACCTCGGGTATGCGTTCGTTGATTAATAGATTCATCGCCGTTTCGGAAAAATCGGTAGGAAGACATCCGTTTTCTATTGCGGCGTAAACGTAGTTGATAAGAAGCCAAGTGCTTTCGTTAACGTTTCCGCTGTCGGTAAGCCCGAAAATACGCTGAAGCGCCGAAACGCTTGCCGCAGTCTTGGTTCCGTAATTCCCATCGACGACGAGGCCGCCGACGTATGGTATTGCGGTATATATTCTGTTGATTCTTTCCTGAACGTAATTCACGTTTCCGCCCGAGCTTCCGATTGTAAGAACAACACCCGCAAAGTCCCTCGCGCCCTCGCTTTCGGCGGTTGAGAAAATACAATTAGACTGAACCGTACCGAGAATTCGGTTTATCTTGCTCCAAAGACGCATATTCACCGTTCCGTTTTGAGGATATCCGAATATTGCCGCAAAACGGTTTACCGCGGTTTGGGTTTCATTACCGAATATTCCGTCCTCGGAGATATTGGGTATAGTTACGAAAACGTTGTTGATGATATTAAGTGCTTGCTGTATATACCTTACGTATTCGCCTCTTGAGCCGTATGAAATATCCGTGTTTGGGTAGGGGACGGGAGTAAGAGCATCGGACGGTTGATCTACGTTGTCGAGCGTTCCGTTATATACCTCTACTATTTTGTTCCACGTAGCCTCGTCAACCGTGCCGCTTTGGGTAAGTCCGTACGCATTTTGAAAGCTTATAACTGCGCTTTGCATACCTCTTCCGTATATTCCGTCAAGCTGTGGCGATTGTACAATAGGATTAAATCGGCTTATTCTTTGAAGATAAAACTGAATCTCCTGAACCTCAGACCCGCGTGAGTTGAGCGAAAGCGGAGAACCGGGATATAATTGCTGATTGTATGCGGCGCGCTGTCCCTCGCTTGTTATTTCGGATAATCGCTTTACCGACGCGTATATTTGTGAAATTCTGTACCAAGTTGACTTGTCGGTTACTCCCGTTACGGGAATTATGAATAACCGTTGGAACTCTCTTACGGTGTTGACCGTGCTTTCGCCGTATATTCCGTTAACCTCTATAAGCGGAAGCTGAGGGAAATTTATCGCAATTCGGTTTAATTGTTCCTGTAATATCCTTACGTCCTCGCTCTCACTTCCGAACGAAAGCGGCTCCCCGGGATAGGATTCCTCGGGTGTGCGGATGTCATTTGTTTCGGTGATAAGTACGTTTCCGTAATAAAATCCGAGTATTTCCTCGCTCGTCTTTCCGTCCTCGGCAAGTGCGACCGTACCCCATTGTGACATACCCGCGCAGGTCGTTGTCGTTCCGTTGCAATATGATGCGAATAACGGCTCGATGTTGTTCGGACGGGTAAGATATCGGTTGAATATTTCGTCAACGATAACACTCGTTTCTTCGAAAAGGTTACGACCGTATACAAATGCCTGATCGTATGCCGTCGAGTTCGTTATGTCGAAATCATAACCCCTGCTTCTATACCATTCGGTGTAGATTCGGTTTAGAGTCAAGGATATCTGCGCTATGATGTTAGCCTCGAGCGATTCCCTCGGCC
>JAZRLT010000095.1:0-5708 GCA_045646995.1 Eubacteriales bacterium
TGGACTTTTTAATCTTTCTGTGATATTGTGTGTGCTACCACGAATAGGAGGTAGTACATATGGCGCGGAAGAAACAAGTAAATACTGAAAAAAGCGCGGTTATGGCTCGGGAGGAACCGAGCTATGATCGCTCTTTCGTTATGGTGCCGGAGGAGTTGAGGCGGCTTTATCCGAACGCGAAGGTGGAGTACATCCAAAAGGCGTTGGAGAAGTTCGGAAAACACAAGTTTGGCGACGGAGAGAGCGTGATTCAGGCGTTCGGCAAGGTGTTGGCGGCAGTGATTATTGACGAAACGATCGGAAAGCGAGGTGGCGGTGAATGAGCGTACTTGAGGACTTATGGTACGGCAACATCAGTCCGTGCGAGCGGGACATAAAGCGGAGCAGTGAATACACCGACGCGCTCGAGAGAATCGTACAGTATGAAAAGGAGTTGCACGCTCGGCTGAACGACGAGGAAAAGGAGATTCTCGAAAAGTTTGTGAATTGCACAAACGAGATGTGCTGTATCTCCGAGCGCGAGATGTTCGTGCAAGGGTTTATGCTCGGGGCGAAGTTAATTATCGAAGTGATGAACTCGGAAAACGGATAAAGAAAAAGGAGTCGTGCAACAAGTACGATTCCTTTTTACAATAATTGCATCGCTGTAAACAAAGAGAAAGCCCCGCAAGAAGCGGGGCTGAATTTACGCTTTGCATTTTTCAACCCATTCGTTCCAGCGGGGATCGGATTGGATTTCGTTAACGACGAGGGGATATTCCTGCACAGACCACCAAGGCCAATCCTCTGCTAAGCTTAATGCGGTTGTATGAGGATGTTTTTCATCATTGGCTTTTGCTTGAAGATTTTCGATCTTTACCAACTTGATAAGCGGCGCAGTATATGACGCATCGGATTTGGTGCAAAGCTCTTCGAACGCCTTGAAATGCAACAATGATTTATCCAATGCATCAAACGCTTCATTGTGTTCTCCGCTAAGCCACAAATAAAGAGAAAGCAAAGTATACATTCTGGCAATATATGCATTGTGAATACCATAATTGCCGTCGGTGCATACGTGGTCGAACAATGCGATTGCAGACTTTATACTTTTGATTTTGTCAGAGTTGGACATATTTTGTTCGTACGCGATTACCGTTCCAATGATAAGCTCTGCGCTTGCTCTCACGGTTTTTAACAGCGCTACTCCGTATGCTTCGGCATGCTTTTTGCCATCGCAAGCGTTAATACGCAAAAATTCATACGAGCCGTAGATCGTCGGTGCAGATTCGATCGCGGCAAGAGCTCGCTCGTGCTCACCCACATTAAGATAAAGTTGAGTAAGGTTTCTCAACGCGTTGTGGCGTGCGTCTCCTGCCTCGAGAGTTTTAAGGAGCTTTTCGTAAATCACGATTGCTTCCTTCCACTCTGCATAGCCGCGGTGTCTTTCAACGTCGTAAACGTTATAGCCCTCGGAATCGATAAGGTGATATTCGCCGTAGCGAACGTAGCCCGCGTTGTAAAGAACGTCTGCAAGACAAAGCATTATCTTTTCGTTGGCAGGAAATTCGATCATCGCCTCACGAGCAAGAGATATACATTCATCGATGTTTATATCCACTCCGTTATTCATAAAATTCATTTCATTGATTTTCGATACCAGACCGTCTATCTTCTTCTCGCGGTCGTTTTCGTAACCGAAAAGCTCGTCGATAGTGATTCCGAAATAGTTTGCGATTGCTGGAATCATTTCCATATCGGGATAACCGCCGTTTGCCTCCCAGCGCGAAACGGCTTGATTGGTAACTCCAAGCGCGTTGGCAAGGTCTTCCTGTTTGCGACCGTCGCGCTTGCGAAGCTCTTTTATTTTATCTCCAAGTGTAAGTTTCATAAAAACCTCCGAAATATTTATTTCACCGGTGTGCTTTTATTATAGCTTACTCGGATAAGCAAATCAATAATCAATCTCTTGTTTGAAAATCAACAATTGCTTGATTGAGCGAAGATTGAAATATATATTATTCCCACTTCCGCTTACAAGTATGCACAGGTACTTGACAAATTATTTTTTGCATGTTATAATGCAGTCCCCGCGCGAGATAGCTCGGGGCGACAATTGAATAATACATAGTTAAGTGCCACTTCGCTTCGTCTGAAGCATACATACATAGAGCTTTTCATCCAACCTTTTTGCTTTTTGAGTTTTAGGACTCGTACATATTACATAGGCACGGAACATCATTTTTTAGCGGACGAGTATTGTTCGCCTTTTGATGTTTCCGTATCTGCGTAATGTGTACGGGTCTTTTTTGTTTTGCAAAAAAGCGCCTCGATACATACAAAAAACGAAAGGAAGTGGTTTTATGAAAGATTACGGAGCAACGTTGATGGTTACAGATTCCGTCTACGTCGCAAGTTTCGCCTTTGTCGGTCAAACCGCTCGGCAATGCGGGCTAAGCCCACACCCCTATGAAGAAAGCGAGGTTTAGAAATGAAAGAAAACAAAACAAAGCGTGTAACATTTCGCGTTACCGAGGAGGAATACAAACGGTTGGATGAGCTTGCCTACGGCTCGTACCGTTTGATTTCGGTCTACTGCCGCGACTGTGTGTTCGGCAAGAAGATCACCGTCATTCCCGGCGTTGACGATGCGGCAAAGCAGCTTCGGCACATCGGAAACAACCTCAATCAGTTGACGTGGCGAGTGAACGAGGGAACGCTGACGGCGGTGAATCTCGAGGAAACAAAGAAAGAGCTTGCGAAAATCTTTGAGCTGTTGAACGAGAAGATGAAAGGAGCGTGAGGTATGGCGATAGTAAAAGTCAAAGCAGGCAGGGGCTCGTTATCCGACGTATTCAACTACGTGCTCGACAAGGAGAAGACCGACGACAGCTTGATGTCGAGCAACAACTGTATGGCGGAGACTGCGCAGAAGGAGTTCGAAATGACAAAGCACCGCTTCGGCAAAACCGACGGACGAACCTATTTTCATATCGTGCAGTCGTTCTCACCCGAGGACAACATCTCTCCTTACGATGCGAACTCGCTCGGCTTGGAGTTCGCGGGGTTCTTTGAAGGTTATCAGGTGCTCGTCGTAACGCACACCAACCGTGAGCATCTGCACAACCACATCATCGTCAACTCGGTTTCGTTCGAGAACGGCAAGAAGCTTCACATGGAGAAGGCCGACCTGCAAGCGCTGAAAGATTACTCGAACGAGCTTTGCAGAAAGTACGGACTGACCACGACCGAGACCGACACACGCGCAGGCAAGATGCAAAAGTGGAAAAAGGATCTTATCCACACGGCATTCCTCGCACTGAATTACACCGACAGCATCGAGGGATTTATCGATTATATGGAACAGCACGGCTACGGCGTGAAGTGGGAAGCAGACAGAAAATATATCACCTTCACTACGCCCGACGGTATCAAGGTGCGCGACAACAAGTTGTTCGACGAGCGGTTATTGAAGGACAACCTCGAGTTGTATTACGCGATGGGAGGTTGCGACGGTGCTATGGCGAACGATTATATTTATTACCAAACGACCGAGCATCAGGAAAACGCAAAGCAGACAATGAGCTCGGGACTTATAAATCTTATCGGCGACTTTTTAAGCATCGCACCGACAAAGCACATCTACACGCCGAGAAGATTGACCGAGATGGACAAATGGGAGAAGGAACGGTTGGAAAAGATTCTCGGCAAAAGGATTTCTGCCGAAGCGTTTATATGCTACTGCACGAGAGAGGAGTACGAGCAGCAGAGCGGACTTGCGTACAGTTTGTAATTGCTAAATCTTTGTTACTTCTGCGGAAAGTCTCTGGAGTATGAAGGATTATTGTGAGAAAATAGGAGGACGAATGGTTTGTATAAGTGTCAGCCGTGAGGATCTAAAGAGGATTGCCAACGGCAAGAAAGGAAAAGTCAAAATCAAAACCGTAAAGAGCGAAGAGAAGAACGTAAAGCTGTTGCTTCAAATCTTCGACAGAATAATTAAGTACAGGTATATAGGAAGGAGAAACAAATGACAGTAATTGAATCAATGACGTCGCGCGGGATAATTCCGAGGGCGGTGCTCTACGCGAGGTTTTCCTCGGACAATCAGCGCGAGGAATCGATCGACGCACAGCTCCGCGCGATGCGCGAATACTGCAAGCGTAACAAGGTCGTTATAATTAACGAATACTGCGACCACGCGAAAAGCGCAACCACCGACGACCGTCCCGAGTTCCAAAAAATGATACACGAATCGAAAAAATGTGAATTCGACCTCGTTATCGTGCACAAACTCGACCGCTTCAGCCGCGACAGATACGACTCGGCATACTACAAGCGCGAGCTTAAGAAATGCGGTGTGTCGCTGATAAGCGTGCTCGAAAACCTCGACGATTCGCCCGAGAGCATCATTCTTGAATCGGTGCTCGAGGGAATGAGTGAATATTATTCACGCAACCTCGCGCGCGAGGTAATGAAAGGCATGCGCGAAACCGCGCTTCAATGCAAGGCGATGGGCGGTTGCGCTCCGTTTGGATACAAGGTTAACCCCGAAACGCGACGCTACGAGATAAACGAAAACGAGGTTGATGCAGTAAAAATGATATTCGACCGCGTGCTTTCGGGCTACGGCTACGGCGAGATAATTCACACGCTAAACTCGATGGGATATACGACGCGGGGCGGAAAGCCGTTCGGCAAAAACAGTCTGCACGAGATACTGCGGAACGAAAAATACCGAGGCGTTTATATCTTCAACCGCACGCCAAGCAAGAGCGTTTGCGGAACGCGCAACAGCCACGCAAGCAAGCCCGAGGACGAGATTATTCGTATCGAGGGCGGTATGCCCGCAATCATCGAAGACGACGTGTGGAACGGCGTTCAGGCGCTGTTGCAGGCGCGAAGCAAGCACCGCACGGGAATCAGCTCAAGCAAGGAAACCTATCTGCTGACGGGCAAGGTGATATGCGGTGAATGCGGTACGTCATATACGGGTGTTCGGCACTTCTCGGGGCGGAACAAGCTGAAATACGTTTGTTATCAATGCGCGAACCGCAAGCGAACCGCCTCGCTTGCTTGCAGAAACAAGGAGATACGCCGAGAATATCTCGAAAGCTTTATTATGCGCGAGATCGAACGGCTCGTCTTCGACGAATCGAATATTGCAAGCGTGGTTAAGGAATATTACAAATACCACTCGGCATTCGACAGCGAAAGCACCGAAACGTTAAAGCTGTTAAACGCTTCGATTCTGGAAATATCACGAAAGATAGACAACATTATAAGCGCCGTTGCCAACACGGGAAGCTCGGCGCTGTTATTAACGCTTACCGACCTTGAAAGCGAGCGCGAAAGGTTACGCGCAGAGGCGGAAAAAATCGAAAAGCAGAGCAAAACCCACGTGATAACCGAAACGATGGTCGAGCTCGCCTACGCACACGCGCGCGGACTGCTCCGCTCGGGCGACAAGGAGCTTCACCGTCAGCTTATAAACCTATACCTCGACCGCGTAATCGTCTATTACGACCATATCGAGTTTTATCTCAACACGCTACCTGCGGATATTCTTAAGGACGAAATAAACCGCTCGCTCGGGATAGGCGAAAAGGAAACGCTTGTCGATTATATCATCAAGAATGAACCGACTCTTGCCGATGAAGTCGGATCGTAGCCATGTCGTTCTGTGAGCCAAGGAGTTGTAGCCCCTAATTGTCTTCCTAAGACCGCTT
>JAZRLT010000096.1:0-2026 GCA_045646995.1 Eubacteriales bacterium
CCGATGCGTCCTATGAGGGGCGTTCGCGTCCCCGGACAAAAGGCGGATATGAAGACCGTAAAGCGCGTTCTTCGATATCTCTTCGCCTATAAATGGAAGCTTGTTTTCGTTATGGTATGTATAATCGTAAGTGCGCTTGCGGGCGTTAACGGGTCGAAGTTTCTTCAAACCCTCGTCGACGATTATATAAAGCCGCTTATGCTCGAATCCAACCCCGACCTTTCGGGTCTTCTTAAGGATATTATCGTCGTCGGAATTGTCTATATCCTCGGCGCGCTTTCAACCTTTACCTATAACCGATTAATGGTTACCGTTTCTCAATCGGTTCTTAAAAATATCCGCGACACAATGTTCGCGAAGATGCAAACGCTCCCGATAAAATATTTCGACACCCACTCCTTCGGCGACACGATGAGTCGTTATACGAACGACATCGATACTCTCCGAATGATGATATCCCAAAGTATTCCTCAGGTTTTCAGCTCGCTTTGTACCGTTACGGCGGTATTCTTCGCAATGCTTTTCACGAACGTATATCTTACTGTATTCGTCGTCGTTACGGCGGTATTAATGATGTTCGTCGTTAAAACCATCGGCGGAAGAAGCGGAAAATACTTCCTCGAGCAGCAAAAGTCGGTCGGTAAGGTAAACGGCTTTATCGAGGAGATGATAAACGGTCAAAAGGTCGTTCAGGTATTCTGTCGCGAGGAAAAGACGAAAAACGAATTCAACGCGCTCAACGACGAGCTTTGCTCAAACGCATCGAAGGCGAATATTTTCGCGAATATCCTCGGTCCGACTATGAATAACCTCGGTCACCTTCAGTATATCCTTATCGCGATGCTCGGCGGCGCGCTCGTCGTATTTACCGATACGCTTACCGCGGGCGGTATAATCGCGTTCTTACAGCTTTCGAAGAGCTTTACTATGCCGATAAATCAGGTCTCCCAACAAATAAACGCCGTTGTTATGGCTCTCGCGGGCGCGAAGCGTATTTTCGAGCTTATGGACGAGGAGCCCGAATCGGACGACGGATACGTTACTCTCGTCAACGCAAAATACGACGAAAACGGAAATCTTACCGAGACCGACGAAAGAACGGGTATGTGGGCTTGGAAGCACCCCCACGGCGACGGATCGCTTACCTATACCGAGCTTAAGGGCGACGTAAGAATGGTCGAGGTCGATTTCGGCTACGTCCCCGAAAAGATAGTTCTCCACGACGTAACGCTTTACGCCGAGCCCGGTCAAAAGGTCGCATTTGTCGGTGCGACGGGCGCGGGTAAGACGACTATTACGAACCTTATTAACCGCTTTTACGATATCGCCGACGGCAAGATTCGTTACGACGGTATAAATATCAATAAGATTAAAAAAGCAGACCTCCGACGCTCGCTCGGTATCGTTCTTCAGGATACCAACCTCTTTACGGGTACGGTTATGGAGAATATCCGCTACGGACGTCTCGACGCCACCGACGAGGAATGCATCGCGGCGGCGAAGCTCGCGAACGCCGATTCCTTTATCTCGCTTCTCCCCGAAGGATATAATACTCTTCTCGAGGGCGACGGAAGCGGACTTTCTCAAGGTCAGCGTCAGCTTTTGGCGATTGCGCGTGCCGCCGTTGCCGACCCGCCCGTTATGATACTTGACGAGGCTACCTCGAGTATCGACACGCGTACCGAAGCGATAGTCCAAAAGGGTATGGACGGACTTATGCACGGAAGAACCGTATTTGTTATTGCTCACAGACTTTCTACCGTACGCAACTCCGACGTTATTATGGTTCTCGACGCGGGAAGAATTATCGAGCGCGGCAACCACGAAAAGCTTATTTCCGAAAAGGGGCAGTATTATCGGCTTTATACCGGCGCATTTGAACTCGACTAATCGCGCTAGGCAGAATAACACAGAACGCACAAAAAGGATTTATCCCTATTGTGCGTTCTTTTTAATTTATTACTTGGTGCGTCGAGGGGTTGCTTTTTAAGGAATTATTGTATTTTTTGTGCTATGAAAAATCTCC
>JAZRLT010000097.1:0-2120 GCA_045646995.1 Eubacteriales bacterium
ACCTTCGGCGGCGGTTATGCGATGCTTCCGTTTATGCAACAGGAAGTAATGGTCAATAATTGGATGAGCGAAGAAGAGCTTCTGAACTTTATAGCTGTGGCTGAATCCACCCCCGGTCCTGTCGCTATTAATATGGCAACCTTTATAGGTATGACCGTTGGCGAAGAATTTGGTTTGATAGGCGGTTTTTTCGGCGCGTTCTGCGCTACGTTGGGCGTCGTTATGCCTTCTTTTATCATAATAATGCTCGTTGCACGTTTTTATAATAAGTATAAAAACAGCTTCTTTGTAAACGGATGCCTTAAGGGGCTTCGCCCCGTTGTTGTCGGTCTTATTGCTTCTGCCGTTATCTCCCTCGGTATCGGAGTGTTCTTCCCGTCAGGCTTTGAGATTTCGGCGTTGGATTTCAGCTTTGTATGCTCGATACTGATTTTCGGATTGACCGTTTTTCTTGCGTTTAAAAAGAAGAGTCCTATACTATTGATTTTGCTCTCTGCGGGACTGGGTATTGTATGCGGTTACGCTGAGAAACTAATTGTATGAGGTGCTTAATGAAAAAGTTCGTTTCGTATGCAATTTTTCTTGCGATGCTCGTATCCTCTGTTGCCGTATTTTGCGTTCCCGCTTCGGCGACTATGGTTTCGACCGACGCATTAGGCGGATATCAAAACGTATGCTTGACGTATACCTTTGATACTTCTATCTCTACTTATGGAAGACATTCAGTGGACGATTTGATGCCTTATGTCGCTTATCTCGATAAAGAGGGAAGGATAAAAGATTTCTTTTTCGATAGCTATCTATTCCTTCCTTGCGTAGAATTCGGTCCCTCGGGCGCGCCTATGCACGCGAATGATGCAAACCCCACTAAAGCTCAGGACTGGATAGCTTATGTGAACGACACCTTTGCCGACGGTTATAACGTCGACGCGCTTGATGCAGCGTTCGGGAATGTTAAAACCGAGCTTAATCAACCCGATAAAAAAGCGGGGGTGTTTTTCTCGATTCTCTATCCTTGTATGACTGCCACCAATTTTGGTTATCTCGGCGGTAAGAATCTTAATTTCTCTAATCAAGCTGATCGTATGTATGCGATCAAATGGATGATAGATGAACAACTTCGCCTTTATAATGAGGCAGGGTATGAGAATTTGGAAGTTGTAGGATTCTATTGGCTCGAGGAATACCTTTATAATAGAGGTAAAAACCAATATCTCGAAAACGAACTTTTTACCTACGCGTCCCAATATCTTCATTCTCTCGGTTTAAAGTTTATTTGGATTCCGTGGTATCAGGCATACGGATACAATTTCTCCCAAAGCCTTGGAATCGACGTTACTTGTATGCAACCAAATATGCTTTGGCAATCTAACGCCGACTATAACCGCGTTGCCGATACGTGTAATACCGCGTCCCAATATGGCTTGTGTATGGAAATGGAGATCGCGCCCTCGGTATTCAGCGACCCCGAGCATTACGACCGTTACCTCGTTTATCTTGAGGACGGTATGAATTACGGCGCTATGGATTCAATAAAGATGTACTATCAAGACCGAAGACCGGGCGTTTATTATACAGCCGCACATTCTTCGAATGAGCGTAAACGTAACATTTACGATCTTACTTATAAGTATGCAAAAGGTACGTTGACTCAAATCGATATCGATAACGCACGAAATTTGTCACCGGTTGTACTGCCTGAAAATACCGAGATCGTTTCCTTCGGTAAACCTTATAAGGCTTCTGCATCTTATGTCGGAGACGGCAGCTTTGGGTATCATAGCATAAGCGGAAAAGAACTTACCGACGCTACCTTCGGATCAAGTCCTCTCGGTACGGAATGGCACGGATTCCACTATACCCTTATGGAATCCGATAGCCGTATGCAAATCGTGCTTGATCTTGAAGAGATACGCGACGACGTTAATTTCTTCTATGCCGAATTCAATAACTGCGGTGCGGCATATTCAATCGGAACGCCCAAGAATATACAACTTCACGTTTCAGAAGACGGTGTTAATTATACTCTCCTTGCATATCCGGTGTTAAAAAACACATCCGAGCTATACGCAAATATTTCGTTTGAATGTGTTCCGATAAAAGCCCGTTATGTTAAGCTT
>JAZRLT010000098.1:0-4307 GCA_045646995.1 Eubacteriales bacterium
CCTTGGCTCCCAGAACGACATGGCTACGATCCGACTTCCTCGCGGGGCATAGGGGTAAAGACGCCCATTATTTTCGTATCGAACAAATCACGCGAGTTATTGGTATCGTTGATTATACCGTTTTCGCAGGCATAACTGACGACGGGTGAAAGAAGCTCGTCGATAGTTTCGCCGTTATATTCTGCGCTCACTTCGTTCCAATCCGAGAGGTCCAACGCGCCGAGCAGCATATTACGGACCACGTAAACGTCAACATCCTCTATAAGACCGTTGGCGATAGCATAGCTTATAAGCTTTTCCAAGGATTCATATATCATAAAAGGGTTCTCCGACGGGGAAATTTATTTTTCGGAATCAAATTCGGCAATATAAGGAAGATTGCGGTAATATTCAGCGCAATCGAGACCGTAGCCGATAACGAAATGGTCGGGGATAGTGAAAAGCGCGACGTCGGGAGTATAATCAACTACTCGGCGCGAGGGCTTATCGAGAAGAGTAATTACCTTAAGCGATATAGGGTTACGTCCTTTAAGAATCTTTACGACCTCATTTAAGGTTCTTCCGGTATCGACGATATCCTCAACGATAATAACGTGATAGTCCTTGACGTCCTGAGAAAGGTCCATAGTTATCTGAACGTTGCCCGACGAAACGGTACCGTCAAAATAACTCTTCGCGCACATAAAGCCGATCTCGCAGGGGACTGTAATTTCGCGGCAAAGGTCAGCCATAAAAACGAAAGCACCCTTAAGAATGCTTACCAAAAGGATCGGTCTTCCATCATAGCTATCGCTTATTTCCTTACCGATACGCTTGGTTGCTTCTTTAATTTCCTCTTCGGTAATAAGAGTTCTTTTTATCTTAGAGTTGAATTCTTCGACAGAATTTATAGTCATAAAAGATTCCCCTTCAATCAAAAACTTATAATTTGATTGATTATAACACATAAAAATCATATTTTCCATATCCGAAGCGAAATTTGACGAATTTTTTCGAAAACTTTTTTCTCTTGCGAAACGGTAGATTTAATGTTATACTGTACATATACGTATTTACGGGGGATTATTATATGAAAAAACTCGGTTTCGGTATGATGCGCCTTCCTCTCACCGACAAGTCAAAGGAAGACAGCATCGATTTTGCGCTTCTTCAGCAAATGGTGGACAGCTTTATTGAAAGAGGCTTTACCTACTTTGACACCGCTTGGATGTATTGCGGAGGAAAAAGCGAAAACGCGGTAAAGGAGGTCCTTGCAACAAAGCATCCGCGTGACACCTACACCGTCACCTCTAAGCTTCCCAACTATCTTTTAAAGTCGTTGGACGACCGCGACAAGGTATTAAACGAGCAGTTACGAAAAACGGGGCTCGAATATTTCGACTATTATCTTCTCCACGACATAAATCACAACTCTATCAAGAATTTCGAAAAATACGATTGCTTTAACTGGATAATCGAAAAGAAAAACCAGGGATTAGTCAAGCATATCGGATTTTCCTTCCACGCGGGCCCCGAGCTCCTCGACAAGCTTTTGACCGAGCATCCCGAAATGGAATTCGTTCAGTTACAGATAAACTACCTCGACTGGGAAAACGCAGGAGTTCAGTCGCGCGCCTGCTATGAGGTCGCGTTAAAGCACAACAAGCCGATTATCGTTATGGAGCCCGTAAAGGGCGGTACGCTCGCAAACGTTCCCGAATCGGCAGAAAATATGTTCAAATCGCGTGAGCCCGATATGTCTGCGGCTTCTTGGGCTATCCGTTTTGCGGCAAGTCTTAAAAACGTTTGGCTCGTTTTAAGCGGTATGAGCGATATGGCTCAGCTTAACGACAATATGGATTATATGTCCGACTTCAAGCCTCTTAACGAAGAAGAAATCGCGCTTTGCCATCAAGCGGCGGATATTATCAACGGCAATATCGCTATCCCCTGCACGGGCTGTTCATACTGCACCGTCGATTGTCCGAAAAATATCCCGATCCCCAAATATTTTTCGCTTTACAACAGCGGCGTTAACGAAGCTAAGGCAAAGAGCTGGACGGTCGAATCGGCTTATTACAACAGCCTTTCGGCAAACTTCGGCAAGGCGTCCGATTGCATCAAATGCGGAAAATGCGAAACGATGTGCCCCCAGCATCTTCCCATAAGAAAGCATTTAGAGGAAGTTTCCGAATTATTTGAATAACAGCAAAAAGAGCAGTGCGTTTTGATACCCCCAAAAAAGTCAGAATACTAAATCAAGGAGGTCAATCCATGAAAAAACTGTTATCGATACTTTTGTCGCTTGCTTTGGTGGTAACACCGCTGGGCAGTGTTCTCGCTTTTGCGAATGACGGCATCGCATTAGCAAATACTATGCCGCCGATGATCAAGGTGAACATCGACAATCACCAATATGTTACACCCGACTCGATCATTAACGTTTCCTATTCGCCAAAAGGCGGCGACTCGCTCGTTTTAAGCGAAACCCGCCTCGAAGGCAAAGTAATAAGCACGAATCCCAATTTTTCATTCACGGTTTCCGACTACGTGAATTATTTCGGCTCCTATACGCTTGTTATGCAGGCAAAGGACTCTTCGGGCAACACCGCTTATGAATTCCGCACGTTTACATATACGGCCGAAACGGACATTACTTTCACCTATGCAGAGGATGAATCTATCGTTCCGACCGACCCAAACGCAACCGCCAAGTATCACGAAGTCGAACCGCTCGAATTCAAAATGGGTTACGGCTCCACTAACGACGGAACGGTTGCGCTTGATGACGTTATCGCTTATGACGATTATACGGCTTACGCTATGCAATATTGGAACGAAGCAGTGGATCTGAATTCTGTTTCGGGTATTCCTTACCAGACGTTTGACGTTGCGTTAAACGGCAAGACCGACGGCGAGGTTGTTATTCGTTATACCGGATCAACGTATGCAGGCGAACGTGTTGCCGTTAAGGTATACAATCCCTCAACAGATGCTTGGGATACGATCGGCACATTCATGGGTAGCGATTCGCTTTCCAAAGCTGTCGATGTTGCTAAATATGCAGACAACGACGTTATCCACGTCATGGCGATACTTGACTACGTAACAAACGGCTCGAACACCATAATTTGGTCTACCGACCCTCAGCACTATACCAAGTTCGCCGATCTTAACGACTATTACTATACGGTATATAAATATGCCGCAGAACAGTATGTTGCAGGCAATGCCGGATATATCATGACAACGGGAGACCTTGTTGACGACCTGCCCAACACATCGCTCGCTATCGAGCAATGGAAGATTGCAGACAAGGCAATGGCCTACATCGAAGAGGTCGGTATGCCGAACGGCCTTGTTGCGGGTAATCATGACGTAGGTACGTTCAAAAAACCCGACTATACCTCGGGCAACGCTACCGTTAACTATTCGAAATTCCTCGAATACTTCAGCGCAGAACGATACAACGACAAAGCGTGGTACGGCGGAAGCCTTAATAACAACATTTCCCACTACGACCTTATAACGGTAGGAAACGTGGACTTTGTTGTTCTCTATCTCGGCTACGGCGTCGAGGCTACCGAGGAAACCATAGCTTGGGCAAACAGCGTACTCCAAACCTACTCCCACCGTGTAGCCGTAATTGCGACACACGAATATCTCAAAGCCATAACGGCAGACCGCTCGACAGCTTCGCGTGCACAGCTTATCTATGACAAGATCGTTGATCCCAACCCCAACGTTAAATTAGTACTTTGCGGTCACGATGACGGTTCTATCCTTCTCGAAAGAACCGCTTCAGACGGCAGAACCGTTTATGAGATTCTTTCCGACTATCAGTTCGTTGAAGCAGAAGACGACAGCTTCTATAAAAACGAGCACTACATCGGATCTGTTCCCGAATGCTGCGGCGACGGATATATCCGTCTTATGACGATTGAGGGCAACACTCTTTCGAGCATTACCTATTCGCCCATTACCGGAAGATATAACCCCTACGGCGACAGAGAAAGCTTCTCGATCGACCTCGGCGATACCACTCCCTCGCGCGAATTAGTTACCGCCGGATTCAGCGCTTACGTTCTCGGCGAGGAAATCACACTGGAAGAAACTTATACAAAACCCTCTGCAATTGTGATCACTAAAAAAGCAAGCTCCGCCGAGGACGAGGACTCCGCGACGGTCAACAAGCCTGCTACTCCCGAAAATCCCTACTATGCTCACGCGGCAGACCGTGCACCGAGGGTTAAATATAAATCCGATGTTCTTTCGGCGGCCGGCCTTACTAACGGCGCCGTCGTTACGGCGTGGACCCAATATCAGAA
>JAZRLT010000099.1:0-4488 GCA_045646995.1 Eubacteriales bacterium
GTTACCTTCCTTGACACCCCCGGTCACGCGGCGTTTACCGCTATGCGTGCGCGCGGTGCTAACCTTACCGACATCGCCATCCTAGTTGTAGCGGCAGACGACGGCATTATGCCCCAGACCGTAGAAGCGATCAACCACGCAAAGGCGGCGGGCACCAGCATTATCGTTGCTATTAACAAAATTGACCGTCCCGGTGCAGACCCCGACAGAGTCAAAACCGAGCTTACCAAGTACGACCTCGTTCCCGAGGAATGGGGCGGCGATACTATATGCGTTCCGATATCCGCTTTGCACAGACAGGGCATCAACGAGCTTTTGGATATGGTTCTCCTTTCTGCAGATATGCTTGATCTTAAGGCAAACCCTGCAAGAGCCGCAAAGGGCGTAGTTATCGAAGCGCGTCTTGACAAGGGCAAGGGCACCGTCGCTACCCTTCTCGTTCAGAACGGTACTCTTAAAAACGGCGATATCATTATCGCAGGTACCTCTGTCGGCAGAGTAAGAGTTATGACCGACGATAAGGGCAGAAAGCTTTCCGAAGCAGGCCCCTCTGTTCCCGTAGAAATTATGGGTCTTTCCGAGGTTCCCGAGGCGGGTGACCTTTTCGCGGCTGTTGCCGACGAAAGAATGGCTCGCGAGCTCGCAGAACAGCGTAAGGCAAAGAAGAAGGAAGAAGAGCAGAACAGCAGTAAGGTAAGCCTCGACGACCTCTTCGCTCAAATCGAAAGCGGCATCAAAAACCTCAATATCATCATCAAAGCAGACGTTCAGGGTTCTGCAGAAGCTGTCAAGGCCAGCCTTGCAAAGCTTTCCAACGAAGAAGTCAAGGTTCAGGTTCTCCACGCGGCGGCAGGCGGTATTACCGAAAGCGACGTTATGCTTGCTAACGCGTCCAACGCTATCATCGTAGGCTTTAACGTACGTCCCGACAAGAACGCAATCGATATCGCGGCAAGAGACAAGGTTGAAATCCGCACCTACCGCGTAATTTACGACTGTATCGAAGAAATAGAAGCAGCACTCAAGGGTATGCTTGCTCCCAAGTTCCGCGAAAACGTCATCGGCCACGCCGAGGTACGTAACGCTATCCGCGTTCCCAACGTCGGCACTATCGCAGGATCTTACGTTCAGGACGGTAAGATCACGAGAAACTCTCAGGTTCGTGTCGTTCGTGACGGTATCGTTATTTACGAAGACAAGATCGCTTCTCTCAAGAGATTCAAGGACGACGCAAAAGAAGTTCTTCAGTCCTTCGAATGCGGTATCGGTCTCGAAAAGTTCAACGATATCAAGATCGGCGATATTCTCGAAGCATTCGTTATGGAGGAGATTGAACGTTAATGGCCGGACACAGGCAGGATAAATTAAACAACGCGGTTTGCCTCGAGCTTGCCGCAATTCTCCGCGAGGTAAAGGACCCGAGAGTATCGGGCGCATTCATAAGCATCGTCGGCGCAAACGTCGCCCCCGATATGAGTGTTGCACAGATATTTTACAGCGTACTCGGAAGCGATGAGGGCGTACAGAAAGGTCTTGTATCCGCTACGGGATTTATAAGAAGCTCGCTCGCGAAGCGTCTTAACCTCCGTATCACCCCCAAGCTTACCTTTATACGCGACAACAACACCGAGCGCGCTATGCATATCTCGCAAATTTTAAAGGACATTGAGGGTTAACCTTATGACACCTATAAACGTTAAAGAAGCCGCCGCATTCCTTATGGGGTGCGACGGCTGCCTCATATATACCCACGCTTCTCCCGACGGCGACACGCTCGGAAGCGCTTCTGCGCTCGCGCTTATTTTACGCTCTCTCGGCAAAGAAGCCTTCGTATATTCTCCCGACGGGATACCCAAAAAGTTAAAATTTCTTCCGACCGATGGTTTGTTTTTGGAAAGCGAGCCCGAAAATCTCACTCCTATAAGCGTAGACGTCGCGAGCACAAAGCTTTTGGGCAACGCGAAAAACACCCATTTCGAGCTTTCTATCGACCACCACAAGGTAAATACTGTCGATTGCGAGCGCCTGTTATGTATGGCTGACAGAATCGCTTGCGGTGAGATAATCTATATGATTGCCGCCGAGCTCGAAGCAAAGCTCACCAAAGACGTTGCGCTTTGTATTTATACGGCGATAAGCTCGGACAGCGGCGGCTTCAGGTACGAAGCGACGAAGCCCGAAACTCATATAATCGCAGCAAAATGTATTGAAACGGGAATTGATTTTGCGGATATAAACCGCCGTCTTTTCGAATCGAAAACCATCGAGCAGGTAGCGCTTATCCGTACTGCATACAAAAATCTCGAGCTTTTGCGCAACGGTAGCTTTGCTATCGTCGCGCTCCGACCCGAGGAGGTCGAAAAATGCGGTGCCGACGAAAACGATTTTGATTGCATCAACCCTATTCCCAGAGAAATCGTAGGAGTTCGCGCTTCGGCGGTGATACGCAAAAAAGGCGGTATGATCAAGGTTTCGCTTCGCTCTAACGACGACACCGACGTTGCGGAAATGGCATCAAATTTCGGTGGAGGCGGTCATATACATGCGGCAGGCTTTTCGCTTGATTGCGATTTTGATACCGCGCTCGAGACCGTACGCAAGCTTTTTTCGGAGTATGAAAGATGAACAACACACCGAGCGGAATAATAATTATAGACAAGCCTTCGGGAATAACCTCGCACAACTGTATTTCCAAGCTTCGTTATCTTCTAAAGGAGCGCAAGATCGGTCATTGCGGCACGCTCGACCCTATGGCGTCGGGTGTATTGCCGATTATGATCGGAAGCGCGGTAAAGGCAAGCGAATTTCTCGTAGACCATGACAAGCGCTATTACGCGGGCATAAAGTTGGGCGTTACCACCGACACCGAGGATATCTCGGGTAATATTATCACCGAGCATAAGGGACCGATCCCTACGTTTTCGGAGTTCGCTGAGGTTGCGAAATCCTTTGAGGGCGAGATTATGCAGGTTCCTCCTATGTATTCGGCATTAAAGGTAGGCGGTGTTAAGCTTTTAGACCTTGCACGCGAGGGCATTACCGTCGATCGAAAGGCACGAAGAGTCAATATATATTCCTGCGAGCCGATAAATGACAACGGGGAATTTTTTCTCAACGTAGCTTGCTCGAGAGGCACTTATATAAGAACTCTTTGCGCGGACATAGGCGAAAAGCTCGGTTGCGGCGCTTGTATGAATTCGCTGTCCCGCACCGAGGTAGGCGTATTCAAGCGTGAGGACGCGATAGTATTCGACGATCTCAACGATATGACGCGAGAAGAAATACTTTCGCATCTTATCCCTGTTGAGAATATGTTTATGCACCTCAAGGAAGCACGTATGGATGAATTTTTCAACCGTCTTTACTTCCACGGCGAAAAGATAAAATTAGGCAAGCTTCGCGGCATTTACGGTGAAGTCGGCGAAATGTTCCGAGTTTACGACGAAAACGGATTTTATTCGCTCGGTGAAATTACCGAAAGCGACGGAATTAAATATTTCCGTCAGAAAAAGCTCTTTCGCTGACTCGCTTTAACAAAATAAGACATAAAGGATGTGCTAATATATTGGCACATCCTTGTTTTTTGGGGCGAAGTATGGACATATACGCATTATTAAACGGCAAAGTAAAAGAAAAAACGATAAATATACCGATAGACGAGCTTATTCCCAATCCCTTACAGCCGAGACGGCATTTCGACCGAGACGAATTACGCGCGCTTTCGGACAGCATAAAGGCGTACGGACTGATCCAGCCCGTCGCGGTAAAAAGAATAACTACCCCTCCCTCATCCGAGTCTAACGCCAAATTCGAAATAATCGCGGGCGAGCGTCGTTGGCGGGCGTCGCGAATGGCGGGATTGAAATATATAAAATGCACCGTATTCGAAGCCGACCGAGTCGATTCGGCTATGATGGCATTGATTGAAAATCTGCAAAGAAGCGATTTGTCCTTTTTCGAGGAAGCCTTGGCGATGCAAACGCTGATGCTTATGACCGAAATGACTCAAACAGAGCTAGCGAAAGCGTTATCAATATCGCAATCAACGTTATCAAACAAGCTTCGGCTTTTGCGTTTATCCGAGCGCGAAAGGCTTATGGCTATCGAAAACGGATTTTCGGAGCGACATTGTCGGGCGTTGGTAAGAATCCCCTCCGAGCGGGAGCGGCGTCCGATTTTATTAAAAATAATCAATGAAAGGCTTCAAGCTCCCGACGCCGAAAAATTAATAGAGAACTGTCTCAATCCCGAGCTTCCGACCGTTACGCCCAAAAAAGAGAGAAAAACAAAGAAAAAGCCGAAAATCAAAGGCTCGATACGCGATATGCGGTTACTGTTCAATACGGTTGACAAGGCGGTAAGGCTTTTACACTATTCAGGATACAACGCGAGTTGGGACAAGAACGAGCGCGACGGCGAAATAGAGGTCAAAATAAAAATCACGGCTGTGAAATAACACAGCCGCGATTTTTTTATTTTATTTTTTAG
>JAZRLT010000100.1:0-8832 GCA_045646995.1 Eubacteriales bacterium
AGGGTATGTTCCCGAGCTCGCAATCACTCTCCGAGGGCGACCGAGGCTTGGAGGAGGAGCGTAGATTGGCTTACGTTGCCGTCACCCGCGCGAAGGAAGAGCTTTATCTTCTTACCGCCTCTACGAGAATGCTTTACGGACGTACCGAAACGAGACAGGCTTCGCGCTTCGGCAACGAGATCCCGAGTGAGGCTTGCGAAAAGGGTGTTGTCCGTGACAGCGAGGGTCATTCCGCCGCTCCCGTGAGTGCATATTCTGCGAAGAGCCATTCTTCGCGTAACAACTTCCTCGAAAATATCCGCGCCAACGCCGTCAAGAAGGAGCAAAGCGAGTTTATCCCCGTCGGAAGCTCGGTAACGCACCCGATGTTCGGAAAGGGCGAAATATTGAGCGCGTCCCCGATGGGCGGCGACGTTTTATATGAGATCGAGTTCGAAAACGGAAGTATAAAGCGGCTTATGGGCAATTTTGCGAAGCTTAAAGTGAATTAAATTTTGAAATACATATAAAAGGAACTGTCATGGCTGTTATCAAACCTATTAAAGCATTACATTTTAGCGAAAAGGCGGGAGAGATCTCGACCTGCGTATGTCCCCCCTACGATATAATCTCCCCCGCAGAGCGCGCGTCACTTATCGAGCGTAACGAGTATAACCTCGTTCGTCTCGAGCTTCCCGAGGGAGAGGATAAATACAACGAAGCGGGAAAAATTCTCAACGAATGGCTCGAAAAGGGAATTATCGAGCGCGACTCCGAAGCGGGTATCTACGTTTACCGCGAGGAATTCGCCGTTAAGGGCAAGGAATATTGCCTTACGGGTATCGTTTGTAAGGTTAAGCTTTGCGATTTCTCCGAAAAGGTAGTTCTTCCCCACGAGGAAACTCTTACCAAGGCGAAAAAGGACCGTTTCGAGCTTATGAACGCGACCGGTTGTAACTTCTCGTCCATCTATTCTCTCTATTCCGACGAAAGCGGTGCCATCGCCGACGTTATCGCTTACGCGGTAGAAAAGGCTCCCATCCATCGCTTTACCGACGAGGAAGAAGTTACCCACACCTTGTGGAAAATCGATTGCGAAAAGGGCATCTCGGCTATCGTTAACGCTCTTGCCGACAAGCAGTTGTTTATCGCAGACGGTCACCACAGATACGAGACTGCGCTTAACTTCAGAAATTACTGCAAGGAAAATAATCTCGTTCCCGAAAACGGCGACGTTGATCACGTTATGATGACTCTCGTCGATATGGACGATAAGGGTCTCGTAGTATTCCCGACCCACAGACTTATCGTTGATAAGGCTGTTGACAGAGATGCTGTTGCCGAGGCTTGCAAGGCCGACTTCGATTCGAAGATCCTTCCTATGAGCGAGCTTGAAAACGCGCTCGAGGCGGGCGAAAACGGAAAGACCTACGCTCTCTATACCGGCGGCGACGACTTTATGCTTTTGGAATTCAAGGAATCCTCGGCGCGTATTATCGATAACCGCTCCGAAGCATACAGCGACCTCGACGTAAGCGTTCTCCACTCCTTCGTTCTCGAAAACGCACTCGGTATTGACAAGGAAAATATGGCTAACCAAGTAAACCTTCGCTACACCCGTTCGCTCGACGAGGCTATCGAATCGGTTAAGAACGGTGCTGCTACCGCGGCGTTCCTTATTAACGCTACCAAGGTAAGCCAGATTAAGGCGGTTGCTCTTGCGGGCGATAAGATGCCCCAGAAGAGTACGTACTTCTACCCTAAACTCAAGACGGGCCTTGTAATGAACGTACTTAAGGACTAACATCGCTTCGCTCTCGATTGAAAACACACGGTTTTCAATCGGTCTTCCATCCCCCAAAATTCGCTTCGCTCATTTTCGGGGACCCCATATTCTTTTGAGAGTTTCGTACGCTCGCGCCAACCTTGTGCGCGACCTTCGGTCTTGTCCAAGGTTGCGAAACTCATAGGTATAAAAATCGACGCGCGTGTCGCCGATTTTTATGAGATTTTTAATGTATTTTACGAAATCTGTACGTCCTTTGGTTATGTTTAATTGAAAACTACAAGTGTTTCATAGAAACGACTTGTATCATAACGTCGCCGAAGGCGATTTATAACTCTAAACTCATAACTGTTTTCTAACCCTCGCGGAGAGAAGATATCAAATCCGTTGCATCCTGCAACGCGGAGGTAAAAATGAAAGAACTTGAAAAGAAGTATAATCCCGCCGATTTTGAAGAGCGGTTATATACCGAATGGGAGACCAAGGGCTATTTCAAGCCCGCAGGCAAGGAGGGAAGCAAGCCCTTCTCGATAGTTATGCCCCCTCCCAACATTACGGGTCAGCTCCATATGGGTCACGCGCTCGACAACACTCTTCAGGATATCCTTATCCGTTATAAGAGAATGTGCGGCTGCGACACCCTTTGGCTTCCCGGCACCGACCACGCTTCCATCGCTACCGAGGCAAAGATAGTCGAGGCTATGCGTAAGGAAGGTATAACTAAGGAAGACCTCGGAAGAGAGGGCTTCTTAGAGCGCGCTTGGGATTGGAACAATACCTACGGCGGAAGAATTTGCGAGCAGTTAAAGAAGCTCGGCTCGTCCTGCGACTGGTCGAAGCGCCGCTTCACCCTCGACGAGGGCTGCAGCGAGGCTGTAAAAGAGGTTTTCGTCCGTCTTTATAACGACGGTCTTATCTACCGCGGAAACCGTATGGTAAACTGGTGTACCACGTGTATGACCTCGATTTCCGACGCCGAGGTTGAATACGCGGACCAGAACGGCAATTTCTACCATTTGCTCTATCCCGTTAAGGAAACCGGCGAAATGCTCGAGCTTGCCACCACCCGTCCCGAAACTATGCTCGGCGATACCGCCGTTGCAATCAACGCGGACGACCCCAGATACGCACATCTTCACGGTTGCCACGTGCTTTTGCCTCTTATCAATAAGGAAATTCCCATCGTTTGCGACGAGCATGCCGATATGACGAAGGGAACGGGTGTCGTAAAGATCACCCCTGCTCACGACCCCAACGACTACGAGGTCGGTCAGCGTCATAATCTTCCCTTGGTTCGCGTCTTCACTTACGACGGTAAGATGACCGGCGCGGCAGACAAAGCCGAATACGAAGAAAGCCTCGCACGCGGCACTGCTGCCGTCGGCGAGCCCGAGGTTCTCGACTGCGGTAAATATGCGGGAATGACTACCGCCGAGGCGCGTAAGGCTATCCTTGCAGACCTTGAAGAAGCAGGTCTCTTGAAATCGGTCGAGCCTCTTACCCATAACGTCGGCACCTGCTACCGTTGCCACCACGTTATCGAGCCTATGGTGTCGAAGCAGTGGTTCGTTTCGATGAAGCCTCTTGCCGAGCCCGCTATCGAAGCGGTCAAGAGCGGCGATATCCGCTTTGTTCCCGACAGATTCTCTAAAAACTATCTCCATTGGATGGAAAATATCCGCGACTGGTGTATCTCCCGTCAGCTTTGGTGGGGTCATAGAATCCCTGCGTTCTATTGCGACGACTGCGGCGAATTGGTTGTAACAAAGGACGATAGCGCAGTATGTCCGAAGTGCGGCAAGCCTATGCGTCAGGACCCCGACACTCTCGATACCTGGTTCTCCTCGGCGCTTTGGCCCTTCTCTACTCTCGGCTGGCCCGAAGAAACCGACGATTTGAAGAGATTCTACCCGACCAACACCCTCGTTACGGGTTACGATATTATTACCTTCTGGGTTTCGAGAATGATCTTCTCGGGTCTCGCCCATACAGGCGAAAAGCCCTTTACCGACGTGTTTATTCACGGTCTCGTCCGCGACGCGCTCGGAAGAAAGATGTCGAAGTCGCTCGGTAACGGTATCGACCCGCTCGAGGTTATTAAGAACTACGGCGCCGATGCGCTCCGCTTCACTCTTGCGACGGGTAACTCCCCCGGAAACGATATGCGTATCTCCGACGAGAGATTTGAGGCTTCGCGTAACTTCGCGAATAAGATATGGAACGCCGCAAGATTCGTTATGATGAATCTTGATACCGATTGCGATACCGATAATATCGACCTTAATAACCTCGCCGAAGAGGATAAGTGGGTTCTCTCGCTTTATAACCGCCTTGTCGGTGAAGTACGCGATAATATCGACCGCTACGAGCTCGGTATTGCCGTTTCGAAGCTTTACGACTTTATTTGGGACGTGTTCTGCGACTGGTATATCGAGCTTGTTAAGCCTCGTCTTATGGAAAAGGGCACCGAAAGCAACCTCGCGGCACAGAGAACGCTTACCTACGTTCTTTCCAATACGCTCAAGCTTCTCCATCCCTTTATGCCCTTCATCACCGAGGAAATCTGGCTCTCGCTTCCTCATAACGGAGACAGCATAATGGTTTCGGATTACCCCGTTTCCTGCGATTGCCTTAACTTCCCTCAGTCCGAGCGTAATATGAATATTATGCTTAACGCTATCCGTGCTATCCGTAACCGCCGCGCCGAGATGAACGTTCCTCCCAAGAGATTGGCTAACGTTATCATCGTTACCGCAGAGCCCGAGCTCTTCGCGGATAAGGAGCCCTATTTCAAGCGCCTTGCCTCCGCTTCGGGTATTACCGTTGCTAACGAATGCTCCGACGAGGGCACCGTTCGTATAGTTACCGACGCTTGCGAAATATTCCTTCCTCTCGCCGATATCGTTGATACCGACGCTGAAAGAGAACGTCTTACCAAGGAATTAGCGAACGCCGAAAACGAAATTAAGCGCGCCGAGGGCAAGCTTAATAACGCCGAATTTGTTTCGAAGGCTCCCGAAAAGGTAGTTAATGCCGAAAAGGAAAAGCTCGAAAAGTTCAAAGCTCTTGCCGAAAAGCTCAAAGCGTCTATCGAATCGCTTTAATAATTAAAAATAAAGAACGCTTCTCACGAAGAGAAGCGTTTTTTTGAAAGAGTATTTTAATTAAAAACAACCTGTCATCCTGAGCGAGCGCAAGCGAGTCGAACTTTTGTGAATACAAAAGCGAATGAATCGAAGATTCGTTCGGGATCTCAATTAGCAGGTTGGTGACAATTCGATTTCCTTTTTGCCTCTCCTGACTTAAAGGAGATCCCGATTGAATTAAAAATTCAATCGCATTCGCTTTTAACCCCAAAAATTCTCTTTGCTCATTTTCGGGGACCCCGATTGCGAATGTTCGACTTCGGAAAACAATTTTATGATTGTTTTCCTACGCTCAGGATGACATCGTTTTTTGTTTTTCTATGAAGTTTTGTATGTCCATTGTAGGGACCGGCGTCCTCGACGGTCCTTGTGTATAACGGGTAGTTATATGTAATAAACAAAATAGAAAACGTTGCCAATTTGTTACGTTGGATTTTCACTTAATACATTGTATCATTTGTTTTGCTTTGGACCGTCGCTGTTCACCCCAAAAATCTTCGATTTTCGGGGACCCCGTTTGACGCCGGTCCCTACAATATACAAATTTGATGTAACGCAACAAACAACAAATCAATTAATACTAACCGAGCGCGTAGCAGAATGACGCAGAATGAAAAATCAACACCCGAAGGCGTACTATACACCCCAAAAACGCAAGCGTTTTCGGGGGACCCCGCACTACGTCGAGAGGTGGAGATTTTTCATAGCACAAAAAATACAATAATTCCTTATAATCCAAACCCTCGACGCACTAAGCGATAAATTTAAAAGAACGCACAATCGGGATTAAATCCTTTTTGTGCGTTCTGTGTTATTATGCTTAGCGCGACAATATTAGTCTAATCCGTAGGCTTCAATACAGGTCTGAATATCATCTGCTATCGTATCCTCGATCTGTTCAAAGCTCGAGTTTACGTTGGTGCTGTTGTCCTTCATAAGAGTGCCGATCATAGAGGTGATACCGCCGAAGTCGTAAACAACGCCGAGGTCGTAAACGATATTAGCGAATACGTAATCGTCGAGCATTTCTTCGGAATCTTCGTCACGAAGGTCGCGGGACTTAAGGGTGGTTTCATAATAAGCGGGAGTGATATACTTACGTCCGCCGTATGCCATAGCCTCGATCATATACGCAGACCATTCAGCATCTTCCTGACTCAAGGAGTTGGGAATAACGATCGAGTAAGCGTACTGAGCGTTACAGTAGGTGTAGTACTTATCCTGCTTTTCGGTAGCCTTGGGGATAGGAACGATACCGTAATCGTCAACGTCGTCGTACATACGGAGCTTCTTCATAGCCGAGAATGCGCTGGTTCTGAAGAGAGCACGGTTCTGACCGAAGGTATCGAGGGAGGTAACCCAAACGTCGGGAGTACCTGCGGTATTACAGTGGAATATCCATTCGTCCTTGATCTGGAGATTTTCGAGGATCTTCTTAGCCTGAGTAATGGACGCTTCCTGATCGAACGTAACGATGGGAAGGTCGTCGGCATCCTTGCTTACGTAGTTGTAACCCGAAGCAATATAGAACGCAGCCGCGTCGTTAAAGGAGGAGGAAAGACCCCAAGTATCCTGATAGGTCATACCGGTAGTGCCGTCGGAGTCCGCGGTAACCTTACGGGACATTTCCATAAGCTTATCCATAGTCCACTTACCGTCACGAACGATCTGATAAAGATCGGTGTCGGCAAAATACGTGCCGAGCATAGTCTTATTAAAGGTCATTGCGAAGGATACGATCTTGGGCATAATGGAGATATCGCCGGTAGTGAAGTAAAGCTTACCGCCGATAGAAAGGGCCTTGTTAGCCGACTGGTCCCACCATTCCTTATCGAGGTGGAGATAGTCGCCGAATTCGTTAAGATCGTAGAGGCAGTTTTCCTGAGCAAGTCTTGCCGCACCGGGCATAAAGGGCATAGCCGCATCATAAAGGCTATCGCCGCCGAGAACGGTCGTCATAAGCTCGCTGGTTACGTCGGCAACGGGAACAGCCTTAACGGTAACGCCGTACTTAGTGAAAATCTCGTTGTTTCTCTTGGTAACCGCTTCGGTGAGAGCTTGGTCGGTATTAGCGTAGAGGCCCGCTTCAACGTCTTCACTGAAATAGGTTGCCTGAACCTCTTGAGAATAAACAAGAACGTCGAATTGCTTGTAGTTTTCGTCGTCAGCCCATCTGTATTCGGGCATAGTTACGACGTCTTCGAGAGAGTCGCCCTTAACCTCGGCAGAGTTGTCCTTGGATTCTTCTTCGTTGTTGTTACAGGAAGCAAGAAGAAGAGTCGAAAGAAGCATAAGCACCGCCGCGAAAAGGGAAAGCAGTCTTTTGGCTTTCATAGTAGGTCTCCTTTTAGTTTTATTTGAAATTATTTTACCATATCAAGTAAATATTGTCAACTGTCGGTTAAGGGCCGGTCTAAAGAATGAAATCTGCACCGTTCTTTATCATTATCTCGCGAACCTCTTTACCGTCGATATCGCGGGGAGTTACGTTTCGCTCGATAGCAAGTGCCGCGCCGATGCCCGCCGCTTCACCCGAAGCTCGGACCGATTGCTGAACGCGGAGACTGCTTTGAGCCAAGAATTCGGCGCCGAGACAGCGTCCCGTGATATAAAGGTTATCAAATCCCTTTACAACGAGCGAGCGGTAAGGAATTTCATACCAAGGCTTTCCGTCGTCGGCATCCTCGCCGTTATATTCGCAACGAAGAACCATACCGTGAATATCTACGGGATAGTTCGATTGGCAGAACATATCGTCAAATTTCTTACGGGAAAGAAGGTCAACGGCAGTAAGTACGTAGTCCGCCTCAATATTACGGCTTTCACGGATACCTACCATAGCGGCAATATCCGAAACGTACGCATTTTCAAAGCCCTTAAAGTATTTCTTATAGAACTTAAGCTGACGGATAATTGCCTTTTTGCCGAGAACCTGAGTGTTGGTAAGGTGATCGGGGTTGGTTCCGTCGGTCATATCGAAGAATTCGGGGTTATTGAAGGAAATGCAATTAGGTCTGCCGATTACGGTAAAGCCCTGCCAGTACGCCTTATCCTCGGGGATAAGGTCGCCTTCCTCGATAGCCTTATCGAAGATTTCGGAGAATCTGCTTTTATCGTTTGCAACGCAGTCTACGTAAATTCTTCCGTTGTCATATCCGCCGCCGGACCATTTGCCGGTGGTTTTCTGAAGCTCTATTATAAAGTTACCGAACGCCTCGTAATCGACGTTGGAAACCATATAGCGGAGAGATACGGGCTGGTTTTTGCCGGTTTCGGGGTTGCCCTTGGTATAATTCGCGCCCGCACGAACGCAAACGTCGCCGTCGCCCGTAGCGTCGATAAAGGTCTTACCCTTAATGATTCCCAAGCCGTTTTTATTCGCAACTACAAGAGCAACAACCTTGCCATCCTCAACGATAGTATCGGCAATCATAGTATAATAAAGAAGCTTCACGCCCGCTTCAACGCAGATCTCCTCGAGAACCGCTTTAAGCATAAGAGGGTCGAAGTTAGCGCCGTTACCCTCGGTTGCGCCGAGCTCGATAAGCTTATCGCGTACAATATTCGCAATATAGGAGCACTGGGGATTCTGTTCGATATGGGTATGCATTACGGGGGAAACAAGTCCGTTCGTAGCCGAGCCGCCGAGCGAGCCGAATTGCTCAACGATAAGAACGTCTCTTCCGAGATCAGCCGCAGCCTTTGCCGCGAACGCGCCCGCGGTACCGCCGCCGCAGATAACTATTTCCGCTTCGGCAAAAACGGGAAGCTTTGAATAATCCATAAGTAATCTCTCCTTTTAATAAGGTCTTTTTTATTTTATCATTTCGAGGAATTCTTCCTCGTTTATCACAGGTATTCCGAGCGATTGAGCCTTTGTGAGCTTACTTCCCGCGTCGGTTCCGCAAAGCAGGAACGAGG
>JAZRLT010000101.1:0-10928 GCA_045646995.1 Eubacteriales bacterium
CGACTTGGTGCAACCCTCACCGGATTCGATATCATGGATCCCACCGTATTCTTCGGTATTCTTATCGGTGCTGCAATTCCCGCAGTATTCTCCGCGATGCTCATCCTCGGCGTTGACAAGAACGCTCAGAAGATGGTTGCGGAAATCCACCGTCAGTTCAACACCATCGTCGGCCTCAAGGAAGGCAAAGAAGGCGTTGTTCCCGAATACGACAAGTGTATCGACGTTGCTACGACAGGTGCACTCCGTGAGCTCATCCCCGCAGGTCTCGTTGCGATCCTTTCTACCATCGCAGTCGGCTTCGTCGGCGGGCCTGCAGCAATCGGCGGCTTCTTGCTCGGTAACATCGTTTCCGGTCTTCTCCTCTCGCTCTTTATGTCCAACGCAGGCGGTCTTTGGGATAACTCCAAGAAATACGTTGAATCCGGTCACGAAGGCGGTAAGGGCAGCGAAGCTCATAAAGCTGCAGTTATCGGCGACACCGTAGGCGACCCCTTCAAGGATACAGCTGGTCCTTCCATCAATACTCAGATCACCGTTGTTTCTCTTGTAGCGTCCTTGCTTTCCGCATTGTTCGTACAGTTCAACATTTTCGGTTAATAATTATAGAGAGGCTGTTGAAAAATACAGCCTCTTTTGTTAAGATATAATCAATAAAAACCCAAGGGGGCGATAAGATGAAAAAAGGTGTTTTAAAGGATATTTTGATTACAGCGGTTATACTTGTTTCTGCGTTTTTTATAAGCATTGTTTTCCAAAATATATTTGAAATAAATGAGCACGTTTCGACTCTTTTTGCCTTTGCGGTTTTTCTTATTTCTTTATGGACCACGGGATATATTTACGGCATTACCGCCGCATTTCTCGGCACATTGGCGATAAACTATGCCTTTACATTTCCTTATTTTGCCTTTAACTTTACAATTCCCGTTAATCTTATTTCGGCAATAGTTATGGTTACGATTGCGCTTCTTACGGGTGCATTGACCACAAAAATCAAGCATCAAGAAGCAATTAAGGCGGAAAGCGAAAAGGAAAGAATGCGAGCTAACCTTCTTCGTGCCGTTTCTCACGATATAAGAACTCCTCTTACGACCATCTACGGTTCGGCGTCTACGCTTATTGAAAACGAAGGTCTTACCGAAACGCAGAAATCGAAAATATTAGAGGGCATACGGCAGGATTCGGTTTGGCTTGTGCGAATGGTAGAAAATCTTCTTTCGGTTACAAAAATCGACAGCGGTCGGGTTAAGATCATCAAAACGCCTATGGTTATCGACGAATTGATAGATTCGGTTATTCTCAAGTTCAAAAAAAGATATCCGGATCAGAACATTTCGGTATCTATGCCCGACGAAATACTTATAGTTCCTATGGACGCTTTATTAATAGAGCAAGTTATCGTTAACCTTTTGGAAAATTGTGTTATGCATGCCAAGGATTTCACGAAAATACAGCTTCGTGTCACAGAAAGCGATTCAAAGGCAATTTTTGAAATCGAGGACGACGGTTGCGGTATTCCCGAAGAAAAAATGCCAAAGCTTTTCGAGGGGTATTATGAATCAAAGGACGAAATTTCCGATTCCAAAAAGAAAAATGCAGGAATAGGACTTTCGGTATGCGCTACCATAATCAAAGCCCACGGCGGAACGATTACCGCCGAAAACACATCAAAGGGCGCTTTATTCCGTTTTATTCTTGATATTGAGGACAATAAAAATGAACAATAAATATAAAACACTTCTTATCGAAGACGAATCCAATATCCGTTCTCTTGTTACCACAATGCTTGAAACCAACGGATATCAAGTGATTATTGCAAAGAACTGTGCAGAAGCAAAAATGATGTTCGATTCTTATTTGCCCGATTTGGTTATACTCGATTTGGGTTTGCCCGACGGTGACGGTGTGCAGGTGATCAATTATATTCGAAAATCCTTTATTACCCCCATTATTGTTCTCTCTGCCCGTACTAACGAAAATGATAAGGTTATCTCTTTGGATTCGGGTGCAAACGATTACGTTACAAAACCCTTTGGACCCGCCGAATTATTGGCTCGGGTAAGGGCATCATTGAGGAATAATCGCCATAGTTCTAATGAAGGGAAGCTTCCCGGCGGAAAATTCGAAATGGACGATTTGGTGATCGATTACGATTCAAGAAGGGTTTTTATCGGAGACAAGGAAATCAAGCTTACCCAAACAGAATATAACATTGTAGCCTTTCTCTCCGAGCATCAAGGAAAAATGATAACCTATACTACCATCATAAAGGCTATATGGGGAGAACGTGCAGACGAAGGAAGCATAAAGAAGCTTCAGGTTAATATGGCAAATATCCGCAAAAAATTCGGTGTAACTCCGGGCGAAGCAAAATATATTATAAACGAATTAGGCGTAGGGTACAGAATGGACTCTATGGTTTAAATATGAAGGAGCTGTAAAAACTCAACCGAGTTTTTACAGCTCCTTTTCTTAACCCCATCTTTGCTTTTTATGTGATACAATGATAATCGAAACAGAACAGTATTTTGTTTCGATCCCTTTCAAAAACCGCTGTGATGATGAGACACAGCGGTTTTATTTTATGCAAAACAGCAAAAATCTTAACTGACTCTTTACTGTGAAAATGATATTATGTATTTGGAGAAAATTGGTCATCAGGAGAAAGAAATTATGAGTATTTTCGACGTATTAACCCTCATCGGTGGCTTGTGCTTGTTCCTTTTCGGAATGAACGTAATGGGCGATGCCTTGGAACGACGCGCAGGCGGAAAACTTCAAGCTCTTTTGGCAAAGCTAACGAGCAATAAAATTGCGGGTTTTCTGACGGGTCTAGGTATAACATCGATTATTCAAAGCTCATCTGCTACGACCGTTATGGTTGTCGGTTTTGTAAACTCGGGACTTATGTCTCTGCGTCAAGCTATCAACGTTATTATGGGCGCAAACGTAGGCACAACCGTTACCGCGTGGATTCTTTCCTTGGGCGGAATCGATTCGGGTAATACCTTTGTTCAATTATTAAAGCCCACTTCTTTTACTCCCGTCCTTGCTTTGATCGGCGTTGTTCTTTTTATGTTTTTCAAAGACAGCAAGAAAAAAGACGTGGGAATGATACTTCTCGGCTTTGCTGTTTTGATGTTTGGTATGGACACGATGACCGATGCGGTATCCGTTTTGGAAACCAACGAAAGCTTCAGAAACCTTTTCGTTATGTTCAAAAACCCAATTTTGGGTGTTGTCGTCGGCGCGGTTCTTACCGCAATTATCCAATCCTCCTCGGCGTCTGTGGGTATTCTTCAGGCATTTGCCGAAACGGGTGCAGTTTCTTACGGTGCGGCAATCCCGATTATTATGGGACAAAACATCGGTACCTGTATCACCGCCATTCTTTCATCCTTCGGCACAAACAGAAACGCAAAACGTGCGGCTCTTGTTCACCTTTCCTTTAACATTATCGGTACGGTTGTTTGGCTGAGCGTTTATGCGATCGTTGATGCGGTTGTTTCTCCCGTTATCTTCGATCAATCGGCAACCTTGGCAGGTATCGCCGTTTGCCACTCTGCATTTAACATCGCTTGTACTGCTTTGCTTCTTCCTATGTCTTCTCTCCTTGAAAAGCTTGCGTATAAGCTTGTTCCCGAAACAAAAACTCCCGATAAAATCGAGGAGCTTGACGAAAGACTTCTTGCTACCCCTGCGGTTGCTTTGGAGCGTTGTCATGCTCTTGCAACCGAAATGGCAAACGATGCTATGGAATCTTTGACTGAAAGTGTTAAATGCCTTTCCGATTTTTCCTCCGAAAAATTTGATAAAATCATGGGATTAGAAGATAAGAGCGACCATTATGAGGATATTATCGGTAATTATCTTGTGAAATTAAGCGCATTAAAGCTTAATGACCGCGACAGCGCAACGGCGGCAAAGCTTCTTAAAACCATCGGTGATTTGGAACGAATATCCGACCATACCGCAGGTCTTGCCAAATCTGCTCAGGAAATGGCAAGTAAGAATCTTGAATTTTCCGCTGAGGCGAAAAAAGAATTGGCTATAATTTCCGACGCTACCAATGAAATTCTCACCCTGTCTTTAAAATCCTTTGAACACAACGATATCCGCTCCGCAACCGCTATCGAACCTTTGGAACAGATAATCGACGAATTAAAAGACCGTTTGCGTTCCAATCACACTATAAGACTTCAACAGGGCATTTGCAGTATCGAGCTTGGCTTTGTCTGGGCAGACGTTTTAACCGATTTAGAGCGTATTTCCGACCATTGCTCCAATATTGCCGGCTGTGTCCTTGAATCTACCGAAAACGCCCTGGCGCTTCACCAATCGGTTCGAGCATATAAAAAAGACAATTCCGAATATCAATCGATTTACCAAAAGTATGCAGAAAAATATATTACTGTGGTGTAATCGGTTTCGTCAACATCTTATGCTTAACCTCCATATCATAAAAAACGAGAACGTTTTTGCTACCCTATAAAGTTGTGCACACGAATGGCAACGAACCTTCTCCGACAAAACAAAGAAGTCGTGCAAAGCACGGCTTTTTAATTTTGTCAAAGGAAATTCTAACAAAAAACAAAAGTATTTATCCGATCGACAAAAATACAACAATAACATTGAAATAAAGAATGAAGTGTGATAAAATTAGACGAAATACATTTTTGTTCGAGGGGATTATGGAAAAAAAGCTTATTTACGACATCGGCGACAAGCCCAAATTCGCGCAAATGTTATTATTCGCATTACAGCAGGTTCTCGCCATTCTTGCGGCGACGATCGCTGTTCCTACCATTATCGGATTGCCCGCGCAGATTCCTGCCGCAATTCTCGGTGCGGGTGTAGGAACTCTTGTTTATCAGCTCTTCACCAAGTTTAAGAGCCCCGTATTCCTCGGAAGCTCGTTCGCGTTTCTTAGCTCTCTCGGCGTTGCGATATCCTACGGATATTGCGGAATAATCCTCGGTTCGGTCGTTGCCGGTCTTGCTTACGTCGTTATTGCGATCGTTATACGCTTCGTCGGCACAAATTGGGTAAACCGTCTTATGCCTCCCGTTATTATCGGCCCGACCGTTGCGCTTATCGGTCTTTCGCTCGCGGTCAACGCGATGAACGATATCGTTACCGCAGGTGCTTCTGAAATGTATTCCGGCGACAACCTCGTTGCGCTTTTCTGCGGTATGGTTGCATTTATTGTTATCGTTATCTGTTCTACCCAGAAGCGCTATAAAATGGCGCGTCTTATCCCGTTCATTCTCGGTATCGCGGCGGGTTATGCCGTTGCCGCAATATTTACTTTTATCGGACATCTTACGGGCGCGGATTATTTGATGATAATCGATTTCGCTCCTATTGTAAACAATTTCGTTGACGCTGACGGAGTATTTAAGGGCATTTCGGCGTTCTTCTCGGTTCCGCATATTGCAATATACGAGGGCATACGCGAGCTCGTTTCGGGCGAGATGTCTTCGGATATTCTTAACGTTGATCCCGAGGCAAAGCTTCTCGGCTTGGGCGGTGTTGCCGAGGTTGTGATCGCGTTTCTTCCCGTGGCGCTCGTCGTATTCGCCGAGCATATCGCCGACCATAAGAACCTTTCTTCGATTATCGACCGCGACCTTATCTCCGATCCCGGTCTCGATAAAACCCTTCTCGGTGACGGCGTCGGATCGATTGCGGGAACGATATTCGGAATATGCCCCAATACTACTTACGGCGAATCGGTCGGATGTGTTGCGATTACAAGAAACGCGTCCATCGTTACCATAACTACTACCGCTTTTATGTGTATCGTTCTTTCGTTTATAAGCCCTGTTATGGCACTTTTGCGTACGATTCCTGCTTGTGTAATGGGCGGTGTTTGCCTTACTCTTTACGGCTTTATCGCCGTTTCGGGTCTTAAGATGTTTAAGAACCTCGACCTTAACGATAACAAGAATTTGTTCGTTGTATCCTCTATCCTTATTACGGGTATCGGCGGACTCGCTATCAAGATCCCCTATATGATCTCCGACGCGGGCGAGATTACCAACACTATTCAGATAACCTCTATCGCTACGGCGCTTATCGTCGGTATAATTACGAACGCAATTCTCGGCAAGCTCGAAAAAACAAAGCTTTTTCAGGAAAAAAATAAATAAAAAGGATCGGCACAAAACAATGAAAAATTACGAAAACGTTACGATATTTAATCATCCGCTTATAAATCATAAAATCGCGATTCTTCGTGACGAAAACACCAGCATGAAGGAGTTTCGTGAGCTCGTTGAGGAAATAACCACCCTTATGACCTTCGAATGTCTTAAGGACGGCGTTCCCACTACCGAAATTCAGGTCAAGACACCCTTAGAGGTTTGCACACAGCACGTTGTAACCGATGACTCTATCGTTATCGTTCCTATTTTGAGAGCGGGACTCGGTATGGTGAACGGTATTCACGTTTTGTTCCCCTCCGCAAAGGTGGGCCATATCGGTCTTTGCCGTAATGAAGAAACCTTGGAGCCTTACGAATATTACTGTAAGCTTCCCGTCGGCATCGAAAACAAGCTCGTTCTTATCGTCGATCCTATGCTTGCAACCGGCGGCAGTGCTTGCGACGCAATAATGAGATTGAAGCAGAGAGGCTGTAAAAACATTAAGTTTATGGCAGTTATCGGCGCACCCGAGGGTGTAAGCAGAGTTGCTGAGGCTCATCCCGACGTTCCGATTTTTGTTTCGACCCTCGATAGATGTCTTAACGACCACGGATACATTCTTCCCGGCTTGGGCGACGCGGGTGACAGACTTTTCGGTACAAAATAAAATGAAAACGAGGCAGTCATAAAGAGACTGCCTTTTTATTTTGGCAAAACAAGCATACGAGAATTTTTCTTGCAAGGCGGCAGGTTTTGTGGTAGAATACTTGAAAATAAGATTTTGGAGTGGAAATGACGAGTAACATAGAGTCGCGTAGCCGTAATTGCTTGAATTTCATAAGACTTTTCGCGGCGGCGCAGGTTATGATAAAGCATCTCGTCGTCCATCTTTCCGCGCCGATAAACGGGTCGGCTTATACCGCGCTTAGCTTTTTCGGCGGTGTGCCGATATTTTTCGCGATAAGCGGACTGCTTATTTGGTTTTCTGTCGAGAGAACCGACAGCTTCGGGGATTATTGTAAAAAGCGTTTCTTCAGAATCTATCCCGAATTGTGGGTAGGGGTTTTGATAGAGATAGCTACGATTTTGATTTTTTACCGCGGTTGGAATCCGCTTTCACTAATTGTATTTGCCTTTACGCAAGGGTCGTTTTTACAATTCTGGACTCCCGATTCGCTTAACGGGTATGGGTGCGGTGCGCCGAACGGTGCACTTTGGACGATCGGAATTACTATTCAGTTTTATCTCGCCGTTTGGTTTATTTATAAGCTTTTACACAGCAGAAGGACTTGGATATGGCTCGTCGGATTTGTCGGAACCGTCGCGTTGAGCCTTTTCGGTAACGCGGCTTTGGAAATAATAGGAATAGACGTTTTAGTCAAGCTTTATTCCCAAACCCTTTTTCGATATCTCTGGCTGTTTTATATAGGTTGCTTTATCGCCGAGTTTTTCGATAAAATAATTGAGTTCATCTCGAGGTTTTGGTTCGTTTTTCTGTTTGCGGCGATAATTCCGTTTTTGAGTGGGTTCGGATTATGGCTCGGGAACTATAATCTCCTTTGGGCTTTACCGCTTTGTGTCGGTGTTATCGGTTTTTCCTACCGCTTCCCGAAAATAAGTCTAAAAACCGATATTTCCTACGGTATTTTTATTTACCATATGATCGTTGCGAACGTGTTTATTACCCTCGGTTGGGTCGGAAATTGGTGGTATGTGCTCGCCGTTTCCGCGATTTCCTGCGTTTTGGCGTGTTTGTCTTATATACTCACTAAAAATCTTCGCGTGTCGCCGAAGAAAAAATTATAAGGGAGAAATATTATGAAAAAGCTTTTAATCGTTGTGGATATGCAAAAGGATTTCGTTGACGGGGCGCTCGGCTCGAATGAGGCGGTCGCTATCGTTGATAACGTAGTAAACAAGATCGAAAATTTTGACGGCGACATTATCGTTACTTACGATACCCACTCCGAAAATTATATGGAAACCCAAGAGGGTAAAAATCTCCCCGTGCCCCATTGTATCAAGGGTACGGACGGTTGGAATCTTGATCCTAAGGTTCAGAAAGCCGTTGACAAGAGGGAATATAAGGCTATCGAAAAGCCTACCTTCGGCTCGACCGAGCTCGTCGAATATATCAAAGCGAATTACGACGCGTCCGAGCTTGAAATCGAGTTGATCGGACTTTGTACCGATATATGCGTCGTGTCGAACGCGCTTTTGATAAAGGCGAGCTTTCTTGAAACAAGGGTAAGCGTTGATGCAAGCTGTTGTGCGGGTGTAACCGTCGATAGCCATAATGCCGCGCTTACGACTATGAAAATGTGTCAAATAAACGTTATCGGACAGTAAGGGAGAATTAATTATGTTTAATGCTGAAAAGGTAAAAAACGAGTGCGTTCAATGGATTCGTGATTTTTTTGAAGCTAACGGAAAGGGCTGTAACGCCGTCGTAGGTATTTCGGGCGGTAAGGACAGCTCGGTTGCCGCCGCGCTTTGTGTGGAAGCGTTGGGTAGGGACCGCGTTATCGGTGTTTTGATGCCTCAGGGCGTTCAGCACGATATCGATAAGGCGTATATGCTCGTTGACCACCTCGGAATAAAACGCTACGAGGTAAACATAAAGGACGCTGTTGACGGAATTCTCGCGAATTTCCCGTCGGATATCGAAATGACCGCTCAAACCAAGCAAAATATCCCTCCGAGAATAAGAATGTCTACGCTTTACGCGATTTCTCAAAGCTGTAACGGCAGAGTTTGCAATACTTGTAACCTTTCCGAGGACTGGGTAGGCTATTCGACGCGCTACGGCGATTCGGTCGGCGATTTCTCTCCGATGTCGAACCTTACCGTAACCGAGGTTAAGGAGATAGGAAGACTTCTCGGATTGCCCGACGAATTGGTAGATAAAACTCCTATCGACGGTCTTTGCGGTAAGACAGACGAGGAGAACCTCGGATTTACCTACGCCGAGCTTGATATTTATATAAGAACCGGCGAGATTTCCGACCTTGACAAGAAGGCTATTATTGACAAAAAGCATAAAATGAATCTTTTCAAGCTTCAGCTTATGCCGGTTTTTGATCCCAAGATAGAAACCAAGGCGTAAAACATATTAAAAAGGAGACGAAAGTATGTTTTTTGATATTTTTAAACCCAAAAAGCCGAAGAGTGCAAGAGAGCGTTACGAGGAAATGCTCGGGTTGATAGCCGAAGAGAAAATGACGATTCAACAATTTGTGGATAAAAACGCAAAATGGCCGCTTTACCATACCGTTCCCGTTATCGAAACCAAAGAGGGAAAGCCCTGTCCCAATGTGCTTATGTACGAGGAAAACGGTGTACCGTATATGCCCGTATTTTTTAGCGCGAACGCGCTGGTGACCCATTACGAAACGAACGGACTTGTTCCCGGAGTAATAATCAAGGGCGACCTCGAAGGGGTGTTGAGTGCGCTCGATTCTGTTCCCGAAATAAGGTCTTGGGGCGTAGTTATCGATCCCGACGCGGAGGATAAGTCTCTTGCTATCCCTCCGAGAGTCAGGGTAAGACCTAAATGCTTGCGCGATTAAAATAGCATAATTTGTATTCAAAAAGGCTAATCTTTTACTACCTCTCGTTTAAATAATATCCATACGAAACCGACGTTTGAGCGTCGGTTTTCTTTTTTGTCGTAAATATGAATTTTTTTAGAAAAACTATTGTATTTTAGGTCGAATTTATGTAAAATGATGTCATAAAGTGCGGTGGTATATTACCGTGCGAAAATCTGAGGGAATAACCCTTGAAAATTATGGAGGAAAACCATGAAAAAGTTAATTGCACTTTTTCTCGCCGCTTTGATGCTCTTCGGTCTTTGCGCTTGCAGCAACACTTCTGACGAGTCTAAATCCGGCGACGCAGACGACACCTTTAAGGTCGGCGCTATTTACATCAACAGCAAAAACGACACCGCCGGCTATACCTTCGCTCACCATAACGGTATCGTTACCGCTATGAAGGCTCTCGGTCTCAACGTTGAAACCCAGCTCTTTATCGTTGACGAGGTTCCCGAAGATAAGGAACAGGTTCTCTCGGCTATCGATACTCTCGTCGGCAACGGCGTTGATATTATCTTCGGTATCTCCTTCGGTTATATCGATGCTATGGAAGAAGCTGCTAAGGAATATCCCGAGGTTATCTTCTCTCACGCTACCGGCTATAAGGCAAATGAAACCAACTTCAATAACTACTTCGGCCGCGCTTATCAGGCTCGTTACCTTGCAGGTATCGCTGCAGGTCTCAAGTCTCTCGAAATCGGCAACAATAACGTAGGATACGTTGCGGCTTACGGCACCGAATACGCTGAAACCGCTTCGGGTATCAACGGCTTCGCTCTCGGCGTACAGGCTGTTAACCCCGACGCAAAGGTTTACGTTAAGAAGCTCGGCGCTTGGGCAGATGAGGTTAACGAGTCTGCTTTTGCTAAGGAGCTTATCGAATCCTACAAGTGTGGCGTTATTTCTCAGCACTGTGACTCCGCTCAGCCTCAGATCGCTGCTGAAAAGGCTAACGTTTTCGGTTGCGGATATAACTCCGATATGACTCCCGACGCTCCCAAGGCTCACCTGACTGCTGCCATCTGGCATTGGGACGTTTACTACGGCACCGCCATCAAGGCTGCTATGGAATGCCAGGGCGATGCTTCCAAGTTCGTTGAGAAGATGGGCACTCCCGCTTACTACGGCGGCTTGAAGGAAAACTTTGTTGACGTTTCTCCCTTGAGCGAAAACTGCGTAGAGG
>JAZRLT010000102.1:0-1666 GCA_045646995.1 Eubacteriales bacterium
GGGGTCCCCGAAAATCGAAGATTTTTGGGGTGAACAGCGACGGTCCTCAATGCTTCGGTTTGTTATTCGTTACAATGAAAAAGGAGAGGACTTATATCCTCTCCTATCATATATTTACTTATTATGAACCTTTGTAACCTGCGGACAAGTGAGCTCGGGCGAACGGTAAACGGGAGCCGCCCAGCGTACCGCGTTGCGGATGATAGTCTGAACCGTTTCATTGTAGAAAATGGGGAAGGTCTCGTGACCGGGCTGGAAATAGAAGATCTTTCCGTTTTCTCTGTGGAAGGTAACGCCGGTGCGGAATACCTCGCCGCCTTCATACCAACCCATAAATACTACCTCGTCGGGATTGGGAATACCGAAGGGCTCGCCGTATGTTTCGACACCGTCAAGCTCAAAATATCTGCCGACTCCCTGCGCGATGGGGTGTGCGGGATTGATAGTCCATACACGCTCCAAATCACCGTCCTCGCGCCAAGTAAGATTACAGCTTGTTCCCATTAAAGCCTTGAAGGGTTTCGAATGGTGAGCCGAATGGAGCGCGATAAAGCCCATACCCATAAGCACGTTCGCTTTGATTCTCTCGACTATCTCGTCGGGAACAGCGCCGTGACGGAGATGACCCCACCAAATAAGAACGTCTGTGTCCTTTAAAACCTCTTCGGTAAGACCGCATTCGGGATCCTCGAGTGTTGCGGTGCGAACGCTGATATCGTCGGATTTGAGGAAGTCCGCGATAGCGCCGTGAATACCGTTGGGGTATATAGCCGCAACTCTTTCCTCAGTTTTTTCGTGATAAAACTCGTTCCAGACTGTAACCTTGATCATTATTTTATCTCCTGAAAATCATTTCTTTTTTGTGAGTGTACCACATTAATTTATAATTGTCAACGATTTAGTTGTTGACTCTTTTTGTTTATTCATTTATAATATCGCTGTTATCATATACGGAGGCTGTAGTATGAGTAAACAATATTGGAATTTATCCGACGATTCTATTATATGGACTCCCGAAAAGGGTGTTTCACATTACGACGATATCGAAATGAGTGGTCTTTATGCCGATTATATCGTAAAATACGGTATTAATGAGGACGGAACTCTTCATATCTCTCAAAAATGTTATTTTCCTACACTTCGCACTATCCCCAATAATACCCACGCTACGTTTTGCTTTTCGTTAAGTGAAAATGAACGACCTCGTTTTATTGTAAACGGCGAAGTGGTTAAAGAGTATCCGACGGAATTTGTTTTCGACGGAACACTTATTGTAAAATCCGAAACCGAAAAGGGTTTTTCTACCGTCCGCCGATTCTTTCCCGCAAGCGATTCGAAATGCTGTGTTGAGATAATTACGGTTGTGACGGATAGCCTGACCGATTTTGATTTTTCTGTCCCCGAAACTACGGTACATTCCTACGGAAGGGGTACAAAGGGTGTTTACGTCTGCAGAATAGACCGTACTCCCATCGATTCGATCGAGCTCTCTAAAGGTACGGGCGTGACATTTGCCGTCTTTTATAGCGCAAATATCGCTAACGAAAGCTTTATCCTGCCGAATTATGAAATCGAATTGACGAAGCGCTTGTCACGTGTCCGTGAGCTTTGCGACGATAATCTCGTGTTGAAAACCAATAATAAAGAGCTTGATACAATGCTTCGC
>JAZRLT010000103.1:0-15011 GCA_045646995.1 Eubacteriales bacterium
CTTATAAAATTATACGCCGAACGGCGCAGTATGCAGGGATTTGCATTCCCGCCTGACGATGAGCTTCAGGATGAGTTTGAGTCCGAGTTTGAGTTCATAGAAACCGACGGTCAGATGCAGGCGGCAAAAGAGATAAAGAAGGATATGGAAAATCCTTATCCTATGGACAGGTTGCTTTGCGGCGACGTAGGATTCGGTAAGACTGAGGTATCGCTTCGTGCTATCTTCAAGTGTATTTTTTCTGGAAAACAAGCCGCAGTGCTTGTTCCCACAACTATACTTGCTTTTCAACATTACAGAACAATTCAGGCTCGATTCAGAGGTTATCCCGTAAGGATAGCGATGCTTTCTAGATTTGTTACTAACAAAGAGCAAGCTGAAATTATTACGGGACTTAAAAACGGAACCGTAGATATCGTCGTTGGAACACACAGACTGTTTCAAAAGGATATTGAATTTAAAGATCTTGGACTTCTTGTTGTCGACGAAGAGCAACGCTTTGGTGTGGCTCATAAAGAAAAGCTCAAGGAGCTGTCTCGAGGAGTGGACGTGCTTACGCTTACGGCTACTCCTATACCTCGTACTTTGAATATGGCTTTGAGCGGAATAAGAGATATGTCGGTTCTTGAGGAGGCTCCCGTTGACAGACTACCTGTTCAAACCTTCGTTCTTGAGCACGACGATGAGGTTGTTTTTGAGGCTATACGACGTGAACTGCGCCGCGGCGGTCAGATATTTTATCTCCATAATTTTACCGACTCTATTTATTCCAAAGCTAAACAGCTCCAGGAGATGTTTCCTGAAAGCTCTATTGCGGTAGCACATGGAAAATTGGATAAGGAGTCTTTGTCTGACGTTTGGGCAGATATGGTCGATGGAAATATCGATATATTGGTGTGTACCACAATAATTGAATCGGGCGTTAACGTTCCTAATGCAAATACGCTTATAGTTGAGAATGCCGACCGTATGGGCTTGGCTCAGCTTCACCAAATAAGGGGTAGGGTAGGTAGATCCACAAGAAAAGCCTATGCGTATCTTACCTTCCGTTCGGGCGCCGTAATAAACGAGGTTGCGGAAAAGCGACTTGAAGCTATACGAGAATTTACTGAATTCGGCTCGGGCTTTAAGATCGCGATGAGAGACCTTGAGCTTAGGGGTGCCGGTAATCTTTTGGGCGCAGAGCAGAGTGGTCATATGGAAGCAATAGGTTATGATTTGTTTATTAAAATCCTTGAGGATGCGATAAACGCAGAAAAGGGAATAGCACCTAAGGCTGAGCTTAACTGTACTATCGATATATCTGCCGATGCATATATTCCCGAAGATTATATTACTTCGTTGCCTTTGAGAATCGACGTTTATAAGAAAATAGCCGCGGTGTGTAATCAGGACGACAGCGATGATCTGTACGATGAGCTTAACGACCGATTTGGTGATATACCGAAATCAGCGGAAAACTTAATAAGAATATCGAAATTAAGAAATTCCGCTTTGACTTTGGGCTTTGTTTCGATAGAGCAAAAAGAAAGGGTATTAAGCTTCTATAACCCGCTTATTGATATTGAACAATGTGCGGTAATGGCGTCAGAAGATTTGTTCAAAGGTTCGATAATGATATCGCTCGGGGCGCGTCCTCATATTTCTTATAAGCTTCGTGACGGCGATAATAATTTGACGGTCTGCGAAAGAATTGTCGAAAGATATTCAAAATTAACAAAAAATTAGGTAGACAAATTAAAATTTATATTGTATACTGTTTGATATGAAAAAATGAAAGGTTGTTCATTATGAAAAAGTTAACAAGACTGTTTTCCTTGCTTTTGTGCCTGATTATGGTTTTGAATTTTGCAGCGTGCAACAAAGATGGCGATGCGCCTGAGAGCAATGACGGTACCGATGTAGTCTTCAGTTATGAGGGACTTACTTTAAGCGAAAAAGAATATATGTATATTCTTTCATACTTTAAATCTATCGTTGTTTCTCAACAACAGTCGTACATTTATTCATTAATCGGTCAGGTTTATGATGAAGATACGATTCTTGCGATGCCTGCAGGTAGTGATAAAAATTATACAGTCGCCGATTATATAAACGATACCGCTATTGAGTTCGCACAGCAGATTCTTATTGTAGAAAAAATGTGTGCCGACGCTAATGTTTCTATTACAAACGAGGCGGATATTAAAGAAATCAACGATTATATCGCTGACGTAGAGTATGCATACGGCGGAACCGATCTTTTTGAAATCGCTTTGGCTAAGCTTGGATTTTCTCGTTTGGCTATCGAACGTACCGAAAAAATCCATAAGCTTTATGCGCTTTATTCGGATTACCGTTACGGTGAAAACGGTATCGCAAAGATTCCCGCTTCTACCGTAAACGAGTATTTCGTAAATAACTATATCGCTTACGATGGATGTATGTATTCTTATATTAACAATTCGGACGGTAAAAATATTGTTTTTGATTATACTGACGATGAGATCAGTGAATATTTCTATAAGAATTACGTAAAGATACGTCACGTTCTATATACGACTGTTGACTCCTCCGGAAAAAAACTTGCTGAAAACGTCATTTCAGCTAAAAAAGCTGACGCCGACGCTGCGCTCGCTGCAATCAAAAGCGGCGAAAAGACTATTTACGATTTTGTAAATGCCAACGAGGACAACGGCGATGAATATACCTTTAAAAAGGGTAGAATGGTTAAAGAGTTTGAAAATGCGGCCTTCGAAATGCAGATCGGTGAGGTTCGCTTGGTTGAAACCCAGTACGGTTATCATCTTATGCAAAAGCTTGAGATAACCGATGAAGATTTATTCGGTACCGTTTCCGAAGATAAAGAAGATACGTCCGAAACTTCCTCCGACGATACTTCTGATGAGTCTTCCGATCAGTCCTCCGATAAGTCTTCCTCATCCTCTTCGAGCGATAAGAAAACCGGTATTAAGAGCGAAGTCATCGCAGCTATGAGCCAGGATAAGATTCGTGCCGAAGCGCTTGAGACTCTTGAAAAATTAAAGTCCGGTGAGCTTAATAAGTATCCCGAAAAAAATACCGATAAAGCATATTATTCGGTTATGAGTTCCGGATATGTTGATAAGAATAGCTCTAATGATGCGGCGTTTGTTGAGATTTTGTCTAAACTCGAAAAGGATGTGTATGCAGAAAGCGAGGTTATCTCGGATTCCGCCACTTATATCCTTAGAAACCTCTCTTTTGAGGAAAAGGATATTACCTCCGATATATACAGTAAGATCGAGGAAAATCTTATTGCAGAGTCGTATTCAAAGTTGTTGCAGTCATACTATGATAAAGTAAAGGTGAATAACGAAGCATTGAAGAAATTTGATGTCCTTTCGATCCCTTTGCTTGAGGATGAGTTTTTTACAGAATATTAAGATATAAAAAACAGCCCGGAAGGGCTGTTTTTTTAATCGATCTTTGGGATTATAATGTTTTCATACATAAAGCTGTCATCGTTAAAGTTCACGAGATCCGGATAAGCTTCTTCCTTTCGCGGATCCTGCTTTTTGGGCATTGCGTCACTTGATGAATCGTTATTGCTTGGCGTTTCCGATTTGATTGTATTTGTGGGTTCGAGAGCGCTTCGTATCAACTCATCAAGCGATTGGTCGAAATCGTATTTTGTTGACGTATGCGAGGAATCAAAATCGTTTATTTCGAAATCTGTTTCTTTGGACAAGTCGGAGGAATTGTCGTCGTTTGTGTCGTGAGAGCTTTCTATGCGTGAGAAGGAGAAGGGTATTTCGCTTTCGGATAGCATTTTTTCTATTTCCGAGATTTTTGTTGATTTTGCTCTTGAAAGAATATCATCTACTTCATTGAGGTGATTTTCTTCATCAGTTTCGGGCGAATCAAGCTCTAAAGAGAAATCTACGTTTCCGATATCGAACGTTAACTCGCTTTCTGTATCTTCGGTTTCGCTGCATTGATCTTCGGGAGTAAATATTAATGTTGCGGACAGATCTGTTGCGTGCTCAATGCAGTTATCTGTAGGCTCGTTGTCAGCCTTGGGCGCGTTACTTTCGAATTCATCGGGAACAAATGTAGATAAATCGTTAATTATGTTGTTAAAATCTTCATTGATGCTTACGTCGGTCTCGTTATCGTTATTCTCGGGGCTGACATACTCTGAATCTGCACTGATATCAGTAATTTCTTCGTTTGCTGACACTTTGCCGAATGCGCGTAAAACGTCTTCTGTAGTAAACGGGTTGTTTTTCGGACGTTGATAGTGATCTTCTTCGACCTTGCGTGCTTCCTTAACTCGATCGGTGAAAATTTCCTTTAGCTCGTTTAACGAAGTGCGAACTCGGTTAGCGTCGATTATTATTGCCGGAAGATTGTCTTCCAAATTACTTTTGATATTTTCGGCCTTTTTGGTTTTTATGCTTTCGATAACCAAATCATTATTATCTAAATAAATTCCAAGGTATTGAGCTGTGGGCTTTTTCAAAAGTCTTACTGAAGCGACGTTGGTCCAATCAATTTCGTATTCGCCGATGTTAATGATATCCGTAAAACCTTTTTCGCTTATAAAAATTACAGAGCGAGGGTTTAGTTCGTTATATATGTGCAATACAAAATTTATTGTGAACGCTACGAATGCGGCACCGCCAAAGAGGAAAAAGTATAGTTTCGAGGCACTGAGCTCGCTCGAAACGTAGGGAAGTAGTGTAACGAAAAGTGAAACAACCGTTAAAATGAGATAGCTTGATCCCTTTAATAAAAAACCGTTTCTCTTCTCTTTGATTTCGATGTGTTGCTTATTCATATATGACCTCTGGATTAATCTTCATAATCAGTACTGCTAAAAGGTGTACTGTTATTATAAATATCGAATTCATATAAAACGTATTTATCGCTTTTTCGTTTGACAGTCAATGTATAAGTGATATCTTTTCGCGGTTTGGTTTTGTCTTCGTATCTTTGATTGTTAGAGTCAAGATCGATGTCTAAATCCGAAAAACATATTCTTGCAAATCCATATCTACCGCCCTCGTCAAAAACCGAATTTACAAGTTGATAGCTTTTGCCGTTGCTGTCGGTCAAAATGTATTCGAGACAATCGCCTCTGTCGCCGTCTGTATGCTTCTTGGCGTTGAATTTGACACCTATCTCGAGCAATCCGTACTCTTCGGCATAGTTCACGTCGTATACCTGTATCGAGCCGTCTTCATTCATAAATACGGTTGTATGAAGTTCATACATTTTGATGGTCTCGGTATCGACATTTTCTAACGACGAGATGTCGGTCATATAGTTTCTTTCTAGAATTTTGCTGTCGCGGTTTAAGAAAATCAATATAAATATAAATGCATACAGCACGAATGAAATACCATACATAGTCCATTTGAAAATTCTTTTGACGATGCGGTATGTTTTCGATGAATTTTCGTCCTCTTCTTCGGGAAAGTAATCGCCTTTGTAATCCATTTTTTACTCACTTTAAGATATTATTGTTGTTAAATTATTTTTCGGTTTTCCACATAACTTTTCACAGATGTGGAAAATAAACGCTTGAAATTAGTCGAAAATACGGCATATTGAGATAGTTTCCCACCGAGTTTTCCACAAAATAGGTTCTTTTTCCACAATGATTATGTAAACCGCCGAGTTTATCAGTTATTAAAATATTTACGGTCGAGGCTTCTTAACTGCACAGCTAGGGCAACGTGATCTCTCTTTATGATCTCACTCTCGTCAAAGTCTGCGATGGTGCGAGCGACCTTCAAGATCCTGTCATATCCTCTTGCGGATAATCCTAATTTATCATATGCGAGCTGAAGAACCTTTCTGCCTCCTTCGTCAAATGTGCAATATTTTCTGACGTGTTTAGGAAGCATTCTGGCGTTACAGGTGAGCCTGTGTCCGTTGGGGAGAATTTCTTCTTCAAATCGTCTCATCGCAAACGCTCTTGCACGGCTGACTCTTCTACGCACAACATCGCTGCTTTCGGCCGCGACTGTGGTATCCAATTCCGAAAAGTCCAACGCGTTCACTTCAACTTGGATGTCTATTCTGTCGAGGATAGGGCCGGAAACCATTGAAAGATAACTGCGACGCGATTGCGGAGTACAGGTGCACGGCTTGGTAGGATGACCGTAATATCCGCATTTGCATGGATTCATAGCGCATATAAGCATAAAGGAGGAAGGGAAGACTACGGTGGAATTCACTCTTGCAATAGTAACGCTTCTGTCTTCAATAGGTTGTCTTAAAACTTCGCAGCTATGTTTGTCAAATTCGGGAAACTCATCGAGGAACAATACGCCGTTATTAGCCAGTGATATTTCGCCGGGCTTGGGATTTGATCCTCCGCCGATGAGCGCGGCCGCTGAAAGTGTATGGTGCGGAGCTCTGTACGGGCGTTGATGTAATAAAGGGTTGAGATCCTCAGTTAAACCGGCAATAGAATAAATTTTCGATGTTTCTATTGACTCTTCCAAAGTAATCGGGGGAAGAATATATGGAACACGTGAAGCGAGCATGCTTTTTCCTGTGCCCGGAGGACCGATGAGCATAACGTTGTGTTCTCCAGCCGCGGCGATTTCTAAGGCCTTTTTTGCGCTTTCTTGACCTTTTACATCCGAAAAATCAAGAGGTGACTCTTCGGTGGCGGTAAAGAAATCCCGCTTATCAAACTTAACGGGAATGATGCGATCCATAGATAAAAAGTGGTTAACCACTTGAATAGCGCTCTTGACCGGATAAACGGTGATATCGCATGCAGCTGACGCCTCTAATGCGTTTTCCGCGGGCACGAAGAGAAACTTAAATCCTGCTTCTTTTGCGGCGACTGCCATGGGAAGAACGCCCTTGATGGGTCTTACCTCGCCGGAAAGAGAAAGCTCTCCCAAGAAACAACATTCGCCAAAATCTACTTTTTCTAGGCCAATTAAATCGAGAAGGGAAATCAGGATAGGCAGATCAAATACTGTGCCTTCCTTCTTGATGTCGGCGGGAGCTAAATTTACAGTCAGCGCACCTTTCTTTAGGGGTAAGCCTAATGCACGAGCTGCGGAGCGTACACGGCCTTGTGATTCCTTAATAGCGGCATCGGGAAGACCGATTATATCTAATCGTGGTTGAGGACTCGCGACGCTTGTGGCTTCAACGGTAACGATACGTCCATCGATGCCGGAAATAGCGGCGGAATAGACCGTGCTTATTGCCATATGTACCTCCGAGCTGAAATATAATGTAACTATTGTATAATTATATCATATAAATATATATATTTCAATACAGATGATTAAAAAACATTATTTAAGACGTATTGTGTCGAATGATAAAAATATGTGGCAATATCTATTTACATTTTGATAAAAAATGATATAATGTAAATATGAAAATAAGAGGTGTGCATAAATGGAAAATAAAGTTAATGTTCAAATGGATAAGAAATCTACAATTCTTATTTGTGTATTGATTTTTTCTCTTTTGTTTGTTTCGTTCTTCGTTTCTTTGACTCGGTTTTCTGATAATGTTCCGAATGAGCACGTAATATCCGAAGAGGAATCGTATGTGTCGGATCATATTGATGACGTAAGCGTGGGAAACACATCGATTCCGACACCGTCCGTCAATAAATACGACTACTACGATTCGATCAATTATACGAAAGTGCCTGTTTCAAATTCGAATGTAAAAAATGGTTCGCTTGTCTTGGTTGACGGTTCGGTGGGGTGTTCTGTTTCTGACGATGAGCTTGTTCCCATACATAGCTCCAGAACAGGAAAGTATGATTTGAAGGATTATTCTCTTCGTTTGAAAAAGGAAGCAATTAAAAATATAGATTTGTTTATAATGAGCTTTTATTCAAAATATAAGAATAACGGCTTGGGAATCGCCGAGGGATACAAAACGGCTGTCAGCGGAGCAGAAACGGACCTTTCGACCGGATATTCCGTTAAACTCACCACATATAAAACATCGAACACTTTATCTGATGAGGATTTTGGATATCTTAAGGAACAATCCTTTAAATACGGGATAATACAGCGTTTTCCCGGCGGAAAGAAGGACAGCACCGGATTTGATGAAAATCTTTCGATTTATCGGTATGTCGGTTTGGTTCATAGCTGTTATATGAATCACTATAACCTCAGCTTGGAAGAATATATAGACAAAATCAAAACCGAAAAGGTCATAGAGTATAAGAACAATTACGAGTCTGATTCGGTGTACGTTGTGTACTACGTGCCTATGGATCAAAGCAAGGATACTACGCACGTTAATGTACCTTCTGATGAGCGGTACGAGTGCACCATATCCGGTGACGGCAGTAACGGCTTTATAGTTACGGTAAAAATTAAATGATACGCTGCAAGCGAACAAGTGTTTTGTTCGCTTGTTGTTTTTGTAGAAAAGGAACGCTTGCGTTTGTGCAACATGACGTGGCACGGATGGGGTACAGTGCAAATTGTTTTTTATCTCGTTACACGCTAAATAACATGATATATAATTTTGTTACGAATTATAATTTAACAAAATGTACAACGAGGATTGCTTTTTTGTCGATGAATGAAAAATACCCTTGATTTATGGGTGTTTTTTGCGATGAAATACTAATACAAAAGTGCGCTTTATATTTATATCGATAATAGTGCGGTTTTCGAAGAGGCTTTGCTCTTACAAGCGGGTACAACAAATTGCATAATAACTTGTATAGAATGTATTACACCTTATACAAACAATGTGTTAAAAATGCATTATTTTCGTACATGGTTTATATGCATACTTGACAAAAACGATATGATATGTTATATTCTATACATAAAAATGTAATGATGTATCATTATGCATCTTTTACAAACAACTCTCGTAGGAGGAAACAAAATGACTGGAAACAGAAGCAAAACCAAGAGTATATGCACGTTTTTGCTATTATTCTGTGTTATTTTCACAGGATTCGGTAGCATCACTGCGTCTGCTGTAGGCGACTACTTCAATGGGAACGAGTCTCTTTATCGTACCTCGCTTGATGATATGGAGAACTTTCTCACCGCTAACACTTACGCCGACTACATGTCTATGTACGGCAACGTGCCTATGGGTGAGAAGAAGCCTATCACCTTGTTTGAATACGTAAAGGAGCCTACCGGTGAAACTACCGGCAGCAGTGCTCAAAACGATTACAACGAACTTATCACCACGGGTGCCGTAAAAGAACTCGGCGAGCTCGGCGGATATAAGGGCGATGTTCTCATTTGCGGCGACAACAGCTCCGTTACTTGGGAAGTTGAATTCGAAAAGAATGTTAGATACGCAATCTATATCGAGTACTTCACCGGTAACTTTGCCGAAGGTGACAACCTCACCGCTAAGTCTTCCGCTGCCGAACGTTACGTTCTTATCGACGGATACGTTCCTTACAAGGAAGCTCGTTCTATCGAGTTCGATAAGATCTGGACTGATGCGTACGCCATTATGAACGAAAAAGGCGAATACATCTACAACGAAGACGGTTCTAAAAAGACTTTCCTTGCTACCGATAAGGAATTTATTGACTTTATTCTTGATCAGGGCAACAATAAGGCTGACAGCGACCGTAAGTTCGCAAGTGACGTAAACGGCAATGAACTTAAGCCCGATAAGCAGCTTGTATCTGATTGGGTTGGAAAGTATCTTTATGACTCTACCGGCTATTACAATGAGCCTCTTACCTTTAACTTCACTGAAGGCAAGCACAAAATCACCCTTCAGTCTGTAAGAGAACCTCTCGCTATCCGTAAAATTGAACTCGTACCTATCGAAGAGCTCATCTCTTACGAGGAATATTGCAACAAGTATTCTGACAAGAATATATATAAAGGAAGCGAATCTGTAAAAATTCAGGCTGAGTACCCTGTTTACACTTCCGGCGATACCATTTATGCACTTAACGACAGATCCTCTGCTTACAGCGAGCCTCAGGATCCTGCGCTTATCCGCCTTAACTCTATTGGTGGCGATAAGTGGCAGTATGTCGGTCAGTGGATCGAATGGCAAGTAGAAGTGCCTGAAGAAGGATTCTACTCTATTATTCCCAGAAGCCAGCAGAATTACTATTCCGGTATTTATGTTTCCAGAAAAATATACATAAACGGCGAAGTTCCTTTCGAGGAAGCGGGCAATCTCCGTTTCAACTATTCTTCCGATTGGCAGACCAAGCCTCTTAACGACGGTAAGACTGAGTTCAAGTTCTACCTCAAAGAGGGTGTAAACACCATTCGTATGGAAGTTGTGCTCGGTGACATTGCCGAAGTCTTGAACACCGTTGAAAGCTCTCTTTCTGTTATTAATGAAAGCTATCGTAAGATATTGATGATTACCGGTCCCGATGCCGATAAATATCGTGACTACGGTTTTGATAAGCTTATCCCCGACGTTCTTAAGAACCTTAGAGATCAGGCTGACAAGCTTGATGCAGCATCTAAGCTCCTTACTGAGCGTACCGGCGAAAAGGGTGAGCATTCCACTACTCTTGACCGTGTTAGAGATATCTGTAACGATATGAGCAAATACCCCAACAAGATTGCAAGTCAGATGACCTCTTTGAAGGACAATACTGCATCCTTGGGTACTTGGCTCTCTAACACCCAGAACCAGCCTCTTGACATTGACTATATAGTTATTCAGTCTGTTGAAAGCGAAGCTCCTGTTGCTGAACCCGGTTTGTGGGATACTCTCGTTTATGAGGTTAAGAAGTTCTACCAGTCCTTCTTCAGCGATTATAACTCTCTCGGCGCCACCGGAAACGGCGAGGACAGCGCAAACAACGTTAAGGTTGACGTTTGGACCGCTACCTCTCGTGATCAGGCGCAGATTATCAGATCGCTTGTTGACGATACCTTCACTCCTAACTATGATGGTATAACCGTTGATATTAAGCTCGTTGCGGGCGGCACACTCTTGCCTGCTACCTTGGCAGGTACAGGTCCTGATGTATACCTCGGCGGTGCACAGGGTGACCCTGTTAACTACGCTATCCGTTCTGCGGTTCTTTCGCTCAACACCAATACCGGCGATACTACCGTAGGTTATAACTTTAACGATCTTAAGAACTCTGTTTGGAATGATGCTTCCAAGTATGAAGGCTTCAGTAAGCTTATTGAAGATGGTACCGTTAAGAGCCTCGAAGAGGTTTCCGAGTGGTTCGCTCCTCAGGCGCTTGTTCCCGTTACCCTTTACGGCGAAACCTATGCTTTGCCGCTTACTATGTCCTTCTCGATGATGTTCTACCGCAAAGACATCTTCGTTGAGCTTGGCATTGAAGTTCCCAATACTTGGGATGACTTCTATGATATAATTTACTCCTTACAGTCCAACTCCTTGGAAATTGGCTTCCCTCAGGGTACAGGTGGATCCATGGTACTTATGTATCAGCAGGATGAACCTCTTTATGACGAGGGTGATCACGATTACTACCTCGAGTTGTTCCAGAGATATTATTACGAAGGCGACTTTGATAAGATCACTGACGAACAAAAGACCGAGTTGAATAAGAAAATTAATGAAGCGGGTCTTACTTATACCGATGACGAGGGTAATTACATCCCCAAGACCGACGGTATGACTATCAACCTTGACTCTGATATTTCTCTCGCAACCTTTAAGGATGTATGTCAGCTCTTCACTATGTATAGCTTCCCGACTGTATTTGAATTCGCGAACCGTTTCCGTTCCGGCGAAATGCCTCTTGCAGTTCAGGACTATACTGTATATAACACTCTTATCGTATTCGCTCCTGAAATCAACGGTCTTTGGGAATTCACCCCGCTTCCCGGTACCGCAGATGAGATTACTCAGGAAATCAACAATGTAACCATCGGTGCTATTACGACCGTTATGCTTATGAACTCCGTAAGCGATGAGGAAGATACTGCGTTTGCTTCTTGGGCATTTATGCAGTGGTATCTCGGTGCTGATATTCAGGCAGCATACGGTAATGAAATGGTTGCACTTCTCGGTCCGTCCGCTAAACAGCCTACCGCGAACCTCGAGGCTCTCGGCAATATGGCTTGGTCTACCGAAGAATATAACAACCTTAAATCTCAGTTCGAAGCTGTTGTATGTACTCCCGAATTCCCCGGTAGCTATATCATCGGACGTTATACCAGCTTTGCGTTCCTCGACGTTATCAATAACAAGGCAGATCCTGTCGAGGAATTGCAGTCTCAGATCAACGATATTAACGTTGAGCTTACGAGAAAGAGGGAAGAGTTCGAGCTTCCTACGACTGATACCATCAAAGACATGGAACAGGCAATAAAAGATAAATATCCCGATTGGGATAAGAATTATAGGAGGGATTAACGATGGCAAAAGAAAAAGCCGTAGTAAGAAGCGATATTTCTCGCGTTAAGTGGACGCTTCTTGAAATGAAAAAGCATAAAACCGGCTACTTCATGGTTCTTCCGTTCTTTATTCTCTTCTTTATATTTACTGTTGTTCCGGTTTTACTTTCCTTTGTACTTAGTTTTACTACGTTTAACCTTCTCGAATTTCCTAAATTCGTATTTATGGATAACTACATAAGACTTTTCCTTGATGATGACGTGTTTATAACCGCAATCAAGAACACTCTTATGTTCTCCGCAATCACAGGCCCCGGCTCCTACCTTCTTTCGATGTTGTTCGCTTGGTTTATCAACGAGCTTCGTCCTAAGATAAGAGCTGTCGCAACCTTGTTCTTCTACGCTCCTTCGATTTCCGGTCAGGTATATCTTATTTGGACCATCTTCTTTAACTCTGACAAATACGGTTTCGTAAATGCTTGGGGTATAAAGCTTGGTTTGTTGAGCGAGCCTGTTCTTTGGTTCTCCAACGAAGAATATATCTTTCCCTTGATCGTTGCAGTTGCTCTTTGGACTTCTCTCGGTACCTCCTTCCTTACGTTTATCGCAGGTTTTCAGGTTGTTGATAAGTCCCTTTACGAAGCAGGCGCGGTTGACGGTGTTAAAAACCGTTGGCAGGAGCTTTGGTACATAACTCTTCCGACCATGAGACCTCAGATGATGCTCGGTGCGATCCTTGCAATTACTCAGTCCTTCGGCTTCGGTGCAGTTATTACCGCGCTCGTCGGCTTCCCCAGCCCTAACTATTGTGCACACACCATAATGCACCACCTCGAAGACTACGGTAACTCCCGTTTCGAAATGGGTTACGCGTCTGCGATTGCGACGATACTCTTCTTTATGATGATCGGCGCGAATATGTTGGTAACCAAGATGCTTAGAAAGGTAGGTACGTAATATGACTTTTCAAGAATTAAAAGTAAAAGCGCGTAACTACAATAATAAGCGTTTACAGAATAAAGCGCAGTTCACTCGCTCTATCAACCGTTCAAAGGGTGGTGACATAGGTATATTCGTTATGCTTGCTATCGTCGCGATCATAATGGTATTACCTCTCGTTTACGCTATCTGTCAGTCCTTGAAGCCTCTCGACGAATTGTTTGTATTCCCTCCGAGATTCTTCGTAGTTCATCCTACCTCGAAAAACTATACCGACTTGTTTAACCTTATGAACGAGTCGTGGGTGCCTTTCTCGAGATATATCTTTAATACCGTATTTATTTCGGTATGCGGTACCTTCGGTAACGTTATCTTCGCTTCTTATGCTGCATACGCTCTCGCGAAGATTAAGTTCCCCGGAAGAAACTTCCTCTTCCAGGTAGTTGTTTACTCCTTGATGTTCAACTCTACCGTTACCGGTATTACAAACTTTATTACTATGTCGACCCTCGGTTGGGTTGACTCCTATCTCGCGGTAATCGTTCCTTCCTTCTGCTATACCTTCGGTCTTTACCTTATGAAGCAGTTTATGGAATCTTCGGTTAATGACTCGGTTCTTGAAAGTGCTCGTCTTGAGGGTGCAGGTGAAAACCTCATCTTCTGGAAGATCGCTATGCCGATGGTTAAACCCGCGTGGATCACTCTTATCATATTCGTATTTAAAGATCTTTGGAATATGGGTGCCAGCCTCTATATCTATAGCGAACAGCTCAAGACCTTTAACTACGCTATCAGCCAGCTTGTTACTGCAGGTATCGCTCGTTCCGGCGTATCCTCGGCTGCAACGGTTATTATGATGATCGTTCCTATTACGGTATTCGTTATTACTCAGAGTAACGTTATTACCACCATGTCCGCATCCGGTATGAAAGACTAAAGGAGGGAAGTGTATGAACAGCAAAATAGCAAGAATTGCTCTTGTTGTCCTCGCATTGATTATGCTCGTGGGCACTGTATCGGCAAGTGCAATTACACCTTATACTACTTACACCTATAGTGTCGATACCTCCGGAACCAACCATGGTATGCAACGTAGCCCTCACGCATATACGCCTTTAAAGCTCGTTGATTCCAAAACGCTTAGTAATTCGCTTCTTCCCGATGGCGGAGCAAGCGATAACGCTAAAGCACTTTATGCGGGTAAGGATCTCTTCGTAGGCTTGGATCAGCCTAAGGATATATTTGTTGATGAGCTTAATCACATTTATATCGTAAATACCGGTAAGAACCAGATTGTTGTTACCGACGAAAAGTTCAATATTCGACTTCTTATTACTACTTTTGTAAATAAATTCGGTGTTCCTGATGCGCTTAATGCGCCCAGCGGTATTTTTGTTACCGAAACCGAAATTTATGTTGCTGATACCGGAAATTCCCGTATCGTAATTTTCGATAAGCTCGGTAATTTCGTTGACATCGTTCCCGAACCTGCCAGCGAAGTTCTTCCCGAAAACCACGTATATCAGCCTGTTGCGGTTTCCGTAGATAAGGCAGGCCGTATCTACGTAGTTTCTTCTACCTCTAACTACGGTGTAATTTCACTTAATCGCGACGGTTCGTTTAACGGCTTTATAGGTCCCCAGAAGGTTACTTATAATGCGATTGATTACTTCCTCAGAATGTTCAAGACTGAAGAACAGCATGCCGCTAGTGAAAAGGTAGAATCTACTGAGGTTAACAACATTTGTATCGTTAAAGACGGTT
>JAZRLT010000104.1:0-2505 GCA_045646995.1 Eubacteriales bacterium
AAAGAGGCTAAGGACCACGGCGAAGGCGGTGTTTTCGTCGGTTACGTGCCTAAGGCGGGTGATGAAATCGTTATCGTTGAGGACGTAATTACCGCGGGTACCGCCATCCGTGAAAGTATGGCTATCCTCTCCTCGCTTGAAGGTGTTAAGGTTGCCGCCACCTTCGTAATGGTAGACCGTAAAGAAAAGGGTAAGACCGATAAGTCCGCTATGGCTGAGGTCGGCGAAGAATTCGGCTTCCCCGTATACTCTGTCGTTGACGTTTACGATATCATCGAATATCTTGAGGAAGACGAATCCAATAAGGAAAACGTTGACCGTATTAAGAATTATCTTGCAATTAACGGAGCAAAACAATGAAAAGTGTAATAGATATCGTCGATCTTTCGGTCGAGGAAATCGATAGTCTTATTCATACCGCCTGCGATATGATAGACAACCCTAAAAAATATTCGGATTGTTGCCGAGGAAAGAAGATTGCTACGCTCTTTTATGAGCCCTCTACCCGTACTCGATTGAGCTTTGAATCGGCTATGATTGAGCTCGGCGGCAGCGCTATCGGCTTTGCCGATGCGAGAAATTCTTCTGCGTCCAAGGGCGAAACTATTGCTGATACCGCAAAGGTTGTAAGCTGTTACGTGGATATAATCGCGATGCGCCATCCTCTTGAAGGCGCTCCTATGGTTGCTTCCCGTAATGCAAGCGTTCCCGTTATTAACGCGGGTGACGGCGGTCATGCCCATCCGACCCAGACGCTTGCCGATTTGCTTACCATATATCGCGAAAAGGGTCGTATTTCCGATTTTACTATCGGATTTTGCGGTGACCTTAAGTATGGTAGACCCGTTCATTCTCTTATCCATGCGCTTTCTCGTTATACCGGAATTAAGATTGTTCTTATCTCTCCGAACGAGCTTGCTCTTCCTGAATATATAAAGAGGGAAGTTATCGAGCATAACGGTATCCCTTACGTTGAAACCGCTTCTCTCGAAGAGGCGTTGCCCGAGCTTGACGTGCTTTATATGACTCGTATTCAGGGTGAACGCTTCGAGGATCAGTCTGAATACGAACGCTTGAAGGGTAGCTACGTTCTCGATCTCGAGAAGCTTTCTTTGGCAAAATCTGATATGGCTATACTTCATCCGCTTCCCAGAGTTGACGAAATAAGCGTCGATGTGGATAGCGATCCCAGAGCATGCTATTTCAAACAGGTATTTAACGGCAAAAACATGCGTAAGGCGCTTATTCTTAAGCTTCTTACCGATGCGGAAAGCAATCCCAACGACGTGCGCGAGCCGTTTTCTGCTTGCGAAAATATAAAGTGTACCAATCCTCGTTGTATTACGAACTTCGAATCTTCCGTCGTTAAGTCGTACGTTGCATCCGAGCTTGACGGAGCGCGTAAGTGTGCCTACTGCGAATCCTGTATAGATTAGTAAATCTGTACATTATTTTGTAATAAAAGCGGTTAAAAATGTAGCCCTTTGTATTGACATAAAAAGTAGGTTGTGTTATAATTAACGACGTGAATATTAGGTTCTTTGCGACTGACGGATTATTGCGGAGCACCGCAAGGGAACAAAGAACTCGCAGTGGTTTTTATAACGTAAAATTACTGCATTTTATCCCTGCTTTTGGGGTTAAAGCCGACCGTCTGGGCGCATTTACTGATGAGTAAGTGCGCCCTTTTATATTTTTAAGGAGCTGTTATGAAAAAAGTTGGTATAGTAATGGGCAGCGATAGCGATTTGCCCGTAATTAAAAAAGCTACGGATATGCTTTCTTCGTTCGGAATACCGTTCGAGGTTCACGTATATTCTGCTCACCGCACTCCCGAACAGGCTCGCGAGTTTTCCGTGAATGCGCGTGCTAATGGTTTCGGAGTAATTATTGCCGCTGCCGGTATGGCGGCTCACCTTGCAGGTGCTGTTGCGGCTAATACTACTCTCCCTGTAATAGGCATTCCCTGTAAAGGACCCGTGTTTGACGGTATGGATGCCCTTCTTGCGACCGTTCAGATGCCTACCGGTATTCCCGTCGCGACCGTCGCTGTAAACGGTGGCGCAAACGCGGCTCTACTTGCGGCTCAGATTCTTGCGGTTGAGGATAAAGAACTTGCCGATAAACTCGATGCGAAACGTGCGTCCGATGCCGCGGCTGTTCTTGAAAAGGATGCGGACATTGCATCCAAACTTTGAAATTTAAAATAATATTTTTTATAATCAGGAGAACTAAAAATGAAACTTGTTTACACCGGAAAAACCAAAGATGTCTTCGCTCTCGACAATGGCAACTACCTTCTTAAATTCAAGGATGACTGCACCGGCAAGGATGGTGTGTTTGATCCCGGCGAAAATTCTGTCGGTCTTACTATCGACGGCGTTGGTGATGTAAACCTCCGTATGTCTATCTATTTCTTTGAAAAGGTAAACGCTGCAGGTATTAAGACCCATTATGTAAGTGCTGACCTCGAAAACACCACAAGTCGGAGGCCAAGCGGACTTA
>JAZRLT010000105.1:0-12192 GCA_045646995.1 Eubacteriales bacterium
ACGGGAATCACAATACTGATTTTCATCAATCGTTTAATCCTAATCCTTTCAAGGTTTGGTCAACTACCTTTTGTCGATCGAAAACCTTTTCCATATGTTCTCTGCCCTTTTTACCCATAGCACGTTTTTCTTCATACGGCAACATTATGAATCGTTTCATAACCTCATACAAATCGTCTTTATCCTTAGGGGTGCAAAGAAAGCCCGATTCATTTTCAACAACAGCTTCCATACATCCGTTTATACGACTAGTAATTATGGGGCGTTGCATTGCAGCCGATTCCAAATTGGTGTTTGCCATACCCTCGTGCCAACTTGGCAAAACGAAGCAATGGCTATTTTCAATATACGGTCTGACATCCGACTGTTGACCGTGATACGTAAGCCACCCCTGATGTTGATAATTTTGAATATCCGACGCGTAATCTTCTTCGTAATAACCGAGAATATCGAGATGACACGAATGACCCTCGTCAATTAATCTTTTTGTAGCGTTTAACAACTCGTCAACGCCCTTTTCCTTCATTACGCGACCGATAAAAATAAATTTAGTAATATTATCATCCTCGGGATATCTATCGGTGTTATATTTATCCAAATTTACTCCCGCACCGTTCAACAGGACGCTTTGCTCATTCGTAGCAATTTTTTCATCGATCAAAATTTGCTTATTAAGCTCATTTTCGAAGAAAATCCGTTCAGCACGCTTTAAAGCAACACGATACATCGACACAACTATAAAGCGAAGCAATCCCTTATTTTGAAAGGTTGTTCCCAATCCCGTTATATTCGACACGTAGCGTATGCCTTTCAAACGCGAAGCGAAACCGCCGTAAATATTAGGTTTAATAGTATACGTGATCACAAGGTCCGGAGAAACTTCTTTTAAAAGCTTCAAATATTGCATAAATAAGCGCAAATCCTTGATAGGATTTATGCCACGCCTATCAACGTTTGTATCGTGATAAATGCAGCCCTTATCTTGAAGAACCTTGACAAATTCTCCGTCGGGCAAAGATATATGCACCTGATGACCGTTTTGCAGTATTCGCTCTATAAGCTCGCCTCTAAAACAATACAAACCGACGTCATTATTAGCCAAAACCAAGATTTTCATCTTAATCTCCTTGCGGGGACTCCGACATAAGTTCCCGCCTCGGTAATATTTTTAACAACGGCAGCGCCGGCACCGATAACGCAATCGTCACAAATATCGATATTATTTTTAACAACCGCACCGATACCGACATGAGTTCTTTTGCCGATTTTCACAGTACCGCCGAGTGAAGCGTTCGGAGAAACGTGAACGAAATCATTTATAACGTTATCGTGTTCGATTACTGCCGAGGTATTTATAATACAATGATTGCCGACGAACGCCGAAGCATTAACGACCGCTTTTGCTAAAACCACCGAACCTTCACCAATGCAAGCATAGCGAGAAACCACGGCAGTGGGATGTACCGCCGTATACCATTTTACTTTTCCGAAGAGCGTGTTAGCAATTCGAGATCTGGATTCATCGTTGCCGATTGCAATTATAAATCGGTACTCAATATACTCATTATAGCAAGCAATCTGTCCCAGAACCGGAACATTCAAAACCTTTGTACCAACGAGCAAAGAGTCGTCTAATATTCCAACCACGGTGTCTCCCGCAGCTTCGATGCAATCGATCACGACCTTAGCGTGTCCGCCGCCGCCGACAACGATAACTTGTTCGGACATAAAATCATTCCTTCGTTCCTTTAAATTCTTCCATCGTAACGGAAGTTTCGGACGTGATACCTTCTCTTACAAATACACATTTTACCGTAAGAAAAACGGTTTTTATATCTGTAATCAGACTAACGTTATTAACATACCACACATCACACTTAAACCGTTCCTCCCAAGAAAGAAGGTTACGGCCGTGAACCTGCGCCCAACCGGTTAGGCCCGGACGGACGTTATGGCGTTTTCTTTGTTCTTCACTGTAAAGCGGTAGATATTTAACGAGCAAAGGGCGCGGACCCACGATACTCATATCGCCCTTAAAAATATTTATCAACTCGGGAAGCTCATCCAAAGAGGTTTTTCTCAGTAACCTTCCGAAATCCGTCATTCTTTCTTCATCCGGCAACGCTTCACCCGTTTTGGGATCGACAGCATTTCTCATAGTACGGAATTTATACAGCTTGAATATCTTTTCATCCTTGCCGGGTCGTTCCTGACAGAAAAGCACGGGACTGCCGAGCTTTATCTTTACCAAGACGGCAACGATCAGAAGGAGCGGAGAAAGTACGATCAAGGCCAACCCCGACAAAACGATATCCGCCAAGCGTTTTACAAAACCCGCATACAACTTGGATTTGTTTTTACCCGCCATAGTTATATACCCTTAAACGCGGTGCGTATAACATCGCAAACGCGTTCAACATCCTCAAGAGACATTTTCGAATCGCTGGGCAAGCAAAAGCCTTTCGAGAAAAGCTCCTCAGAAACGGATACATTATCGACGGTAACGTATTTCGCATCGGCAAATACGGGTTGAGAATGCATAGGCTTCCAGAGCGGACGGCTTTCTATATCATTTTTCTGCAACAACTCGATTACGTCCATTACCTTAACAGAGCATTCCGCATCAATCAACACGGAAGAAAGCCAGCAATTCGAAACAGTATTATCGGCGATAGGTTGAAGAGTTAAGGGAAGATCCTTAAGGCATTCTTTATATTTGTTGTATATCGCCTGCTTCTTTTCAACACGATTCGGAAGAACCATAACCTGACCTCTTCCAATACCCGCACAAACGTTGCTCATACGGTAATTATAACCGATTTCCTCATGCTGATACCACAAGAAGGGTTCACGCGCCTGAGTAGCAAGCTTTAAAACGTGCTTGGCATCATCCTCATTCTTGCAGATGAGCATACCGCCGCCGGACGTAGTAATTATCTTATTACCGTTAAAGGACAAAACACCAAAGCGTCCGAACGTACCGCATTTTTGGGACTTGTATTCACTACCGAGCGCCTCGGCGGCATCCTCGATAAGAACGATACCGTATTTATCGCAGATTTCGCAAATCTCGTCCATTTTGGCAGGATTACCGTAAAGGTGAACGACTATAACAGCCTTCGGTACGCCGTAAAGATCAATAGCCTTTTGGAGTGCAACGGGATCCATATTCCACGTATCGCGTTCACTGTCTATAAACACAGGCTCAGCACCGAGATAAGTAATAGGGTTTGCAGAGGCAGAAAAGGTAAGGTCCTGACAAAAAACCTTATCTCCGTATCCAACGCCGGAGCAAATTAACGAAAGGTGTATCGCGGCAGTACCGGCAGAAAGCGCAACCGCATTATCGGCAGAAACATACCTCTTGACAGCGGTTTCAAACTCAGTAACGTTTTCTCCGAGCGGAGCTATCCAATTCTTTTCGAAAGCATCGTGAACAAAGCGAAGTTCATAGCCTTCGTCAGACATATGAGGAGTGGATAACGAGATATGTTTAGACATAGTATACCTCTTAGACAATTACGTTAAAAATTTTATGTAAATTATTATTCATAATATCATATTTAGACAACAAAGTCAACAATTTTACATATAGTTCATATTATTACCGCGTCGGAAAAAGACATTATTTTGTACTTTTCAAAATATCTTTCCTCGGCAGGTATCCAAATTTTTTCAAACGCTTCAAAAAGTTCGATGCCGTTACGGCCGACTATGCGTTCGCGCTGAAGCTCAGGCTCGATATCGAAGAACAATCCGATATCCCAATATTTACCGAGATCGGGGTGGAGCGAATATGCCCCTTCGACAATATAAATGCCGCCGCTTTGGTACGTTATTGAATCGACAACTGCGCCGACCTTACAATCAAAAACCGACACACAAAAATCGCTCCCGCTCGAAATCCCGCGGACAACCTCGTTCTCGAAACGTTCAATATCAAAGTTCCCGCAATATTGACTGATTTCAAGCTCGCCCTTCGAATTACGCGGGCGAAAGAAATCATCGGTATGGATAACGGAAGCACCGATAAGATCGCAAAGTTCTTGCGAAAAAGTGGTTTTTCCCGAAGCGGAGCGACCGTCTATTGCAATTACAAAGGGTTCTCCGCGCTTATATTCACTCTTAAAAATAGGCAAAAGGAAGCCTATGGCTTCCTTTTTAGAAACGTATTTCATTTTTCTTACCCAACACGATATTTTTAATATTTTCGAGCACAGTATAAGGAATTTCCATATTACCCTGACCGATACCGATCTCTATATGGGGCTTCATTTTCGCATGAAAATCGGTGCCGCCGCAAATATTCAATCCAAGCTCAGACGCGAGCTTTTGGAAGTATTCCTGCATTTCCTCGGTATACTCGTTATAATAACCCTCGATACCGCAAAGTCCATATCCCTTAAGCTCGTTCAAAAATGTGCGCAATGAAGTATCGTCAAGACGGATAAGATGAGGGTGAGCAACAAAGCTCACGCCGCCGATAGCGGCAATAAGCTCAACTGCATCCTTAGCAGTAAGATATTGTGAGCCGTCATAGGCAGGTCTGCCGTTTGCGAGATATTTATCGAAACCCTCTTTAACACTCGAAATATAGCCCTTTTCAACGAGAAGTCGCGCAAAATGAGCGCGACCGATTATGCCCGCAGGGGCAATTTCGAGCGCTTCCTCCATAGTGACGTCGAAGCCGAGATCACGAAGCTTATTACAGGTATTGACCGTTCTTTGATGTCTAACAACGTTAATATTATCAAGAGCTTCCTTAAGAATCGGGCTTTTATGGTCGATATAAAAACCGAGAATATGGGTTTCGGTATCGGATTGAACCGAAAATTCAATAGCGGGGACAACCTCAACACCATAGTGTTTACCAGCCTCAACAGCCTCGTCAACACCTGCCACGGTATCGTGGTCAGAGAGAGCAATAGCAGACAATCCACGCGCTGCGGCGTGAGCAACAAGCTCGGTAGGAGTCATCGAGCCGTCGGAGCAATTAGAATGAGTATGAAGGTCAATAAGTTTCATTATTCCTCGTTTTTCCTTACGTGAATTCCCTTAAGGCGCATAAAATGGTTAGAAAGTCTTATTTCTTTTCCGCCGTCTTCGGGATCGAAAAAGTGGTTATATCCATAAGTATCCTTATAGACCGCACGCGTCTCGGTGCCATCGGTCCAGCGTATTATTACCCTATCGCCCGAATCAAGCACGGAATTATCGACAAGATAGCTCATAATGCACCTCTATATCAAAATATTCATCCACTTACCGCTCTTGAAGCGATACACAGCAAACAGCAATCGAACGTATTGGTCAACAATGAGAGCGGACCATGCGCCGAACAATCCGAGAGGCGTATACGCACAGAGCACGTAAGCCATAAACGTACGGAAAATAACGAGAGAAATCATCGAAGTGACGGCTACGTATTTAGTATCACCCGCACCACGAAGCGCTCCGCTGGAGATCACTTGCGAAATCTGTCCGGGTGAAACAAATGCTATAAAATACATTATAATTCCGCCCGTTTGCATAACGTACGTAAAGTTCGGGTCGCTTTCCTCGGCAAAAAGTCGCAGCACAGCACTACCGCCAAACACAAAGAACAGCACAAGAAATGCCGAAACCGCAAGTCCTATACGTTGACCCGTCTTCGCATAAAGAGTAGCTAGATCGGGGCGTTTTTTCCCGAGATTTTGACCCATCAATGCGCTTGCGGCAACACCCAAGCCGTCACCGCTCGCAAATGAGAGCAGCATTATATTCATACAAATCGTATGAGTGGCAGTTTCAGCAGTACCCAAATCCGCAACAACCTTCGCGAAAATGAAGAATCCGACTCTCAAGACAAGCTGCTCGGTGCTTGCGCCGACAGCAACCTTAGCGAGAGTTTTAAGCTGATCCATTCGCCAGAATACCATCTCCTTAATATTCAAGTGCAGGTATCCGTTCTTTTCGAACAGCGAGTACAGGCTCATTCCGAAGGAAGCCATATTACCGATAAGAGTAGCGATTGCCGCACCCTTTACACCGAGCTCGGGAAAGAAGAATAGACCGTTTATAAGAAGAGCATTAAATATAATATTCGTAATATTCGCGGTAACGTTCGTACGCATCGAAATCTTAGTATTACCGCAACCGCGCTGTGCGGCGTTAATAACCAAGCCGAACGAGGTAAAAACAAGACCGATCATGGTTATTCGGTAATACGTTGTCGCATCTGCGATAGTTTCCTCATTTGCGCCCGCGAAATAGAGCAACGGCTCCGACACAAATATCGCCGTACCGCAAAGAATTACTGCCAAAACGGCAACAAGACCCAAGGATTGCGACAAACATGCATTTGCCCCTTCCCTATCCTCTTGACCCCTGCGGCGTGAAACTATAGCCGTAACCGCAATGCTCAAAGCAAAAAACACTGCATAGAAAATCATACGCGGTTGGGTGGTAACGCCTACCGCCGCGACGGCGTTAGTGCCGCAATTCGAAACCATCATCGTGTCGACGAGGTTTACAAGGCTCATCAAAACCGACTCGACCACAGCGGGCCAAGCCATTAACATAAAGCCTTTATACAATGTTTTGGTACCGGGAATATCTCCCTTGACTTCAATACCCCGAGACATACCCGAGGAGGAGAAAATATCAGTAATTTTCATTTTGGTTTATGAATGGAAAAGTTTTTTAGTTTGATACTTGGGCTCGCAGGTAAGATTTATACCGAGCTTTTTGAGTAATTTTTCATCAACCTGCGAAAGCATTACCGAAGAGTGCATCTCACAACCGGAAAGGTTCTTGAGCTGATCGAGAGCAATTCTTGCATTATTATCCGTGACGGCACAAACCGAAAGCGCAACAAGAATCTCATCGGTATGCAAGCGGGGATTTCTATTACCGAGATGCTCGGTCTTAAGCTCCTGAATAGGCTCGATAACCTCAGGAGAAATAAGCAATACGTTATCGGGAATTCCCGCCAATTTCTTAAGAGCATTCAAAAGCAAAGCGCTCGATGCGCCGAGGAGCGAGCTTGTTTTACCCGTAACGATAGTACCGTCGGGAAGCTCGATAGCGGTAGCGGGAGCACCCGTTTGATCGGCGCGCTTATTAGCGGCGATTGCAACCAAACGATCATCCTGAGATATACCGCATCGGTTCATAAGGATTTGGATTTTAGAAACAGCGGAATCATCGCCCAAGCCTTTATGCTGTTGGCAAAGAGCCTCGTAATAGCGGCGAAGGATTTCTTGCTTTGCGCTGTCACGGCAAGCCACGTCGTCACATATAGCGAATCCCGCCATATTAACGCCCATATCGGTAGGAGATTTATAAGGAGATTCTCCATAGATAAGTTGGAACATAGCGTTAAGAACGGGGAAAATTTCGACGTCGCGGTTATAATTAACGGTCTGTTCGCCGTATGCTTCGAGATGGAAGGGGTCGATACAGTTAAGGTCGTCAAGATCGGCAGTAGCCGCCTCGTAAGCGATATTTACAGGATGGTTCAACGGGAGGTTCCATATAGGGAAGGTCTCAAATTTAGCATAACCCGCCTGAATACCGCGTTGGTGCTCATGATAAAGCTGAGATAAGCAAGTAGCCATTTTTCCGCTTCCGGGACCGGGAGCAGTAAGCACGACAAGGCGGCGGGTAGTTTTAATAAATTCGTTTCGACCGCATCCCTGTTCACTTACGATATGCTTTACGTTAGAGGGATAACCGTCGATATGATAATGCTTATACGTAGTAATACCAAGCTTTTTTAAACGTTTTTGGAAAGCAACGACTGCGGGTTGGGCGTTATATTGAGTAATAACGACACTACCTACGAAAAGACCGCAGGAGCGGAAGGCATCGATAAGGCGCAGAACGTCCTGATCGTAGGTTATACCCAAATCTCCGCGAACCTTATTCTTTTCGATATCGTTACTGTTGATTACGATTACAATTTCAGCCTCGTCCTTAAGCTCGGAAAGCATATCTATCTTTATACTCGGCTTAAATCCGGGGAGAACGCGCGAAGCGTGGTAATCGTCGAAAAGCTTACCGCCGAATTCAAGGTATAGCTTACCGCCGAACTGATCGATACGTTCACGGATATGACGAGTTTGAAGTTCTACGTATTTTTCGCAATCAAAACCAATTCTTTTCATTTTGAACCTCTAAAAAAGAATACTATAATAATTCGGCAAGAGCCGAAAGCGAAGGCAAAACCGTTCTGCCGGTAGACAAAAGCACGGACTCGGACTGATGTCCCGAAGCAATAAGTATACAATCGGCACCGATAGCAGAGGCAACCTCGCTGTCGTGAACCATATCACCGACAAACAAAATCGATTCAATCGGCAGATCGTTATCAATAATATAATTTTTTGTTCGTTCTACCTTACTGCCCGCGTAGCAGTCGGAAGCACCGAGCACATACTCAAAGCAATCGTAAATTCCACATTGTTTAAGCTTCGGAAGGATCACTTTTTGAGCCGACGAGGAAAATATATAATGACTTATACCCTTTTGCGACAAGCTGTTCAACACTTCGCAAACCTCGGGAAACAACGGGCGGTCACAAAAAAGCTTATCGCACAATGAATTGAATTCAACGTGCAGCGCGTCCATTGATTCCTTCGAAACGTCCATAACCTTTTCATAGAATTTGATTATCGGAACGTCGACATATTCACGGTATTGCTCGAAATTAATCCTCGGCAATCCGCGGTTATCCAACATTAAATTAACTGCTTCGAACGACACGTGCGCATCATTTAGCAAAGTACCGTTCCAATCCCAAAAGATATGTTTATACTTCATAATTTATTCCTCGACATTTTATGATATCACAAGGCAAAATATTTTTCAACAGTTTTCGAACAGGAAATGGCAAAATTATTACAAAATAGTAAAGCCCTCGGAACATTTTGAACCAAGGGTTTTACAAAACAGAAACTCCGTTCAACTTAATAGTGACAGATACTCATCCGAAAGTTTTAAAAGAACTGTTTTAGAGCAGGCTTCTTTAACTAACATAAATCTGTGTATAGCTTCTTGCTTCTCTCCAATTTTGTACGCAGAAAGACCCTTGAAAAAATTCACTAATCCCTCAGTTGCTTTCGACGTGTTCCATACCTCAACATTGTTTCGAAGAGCATTGATCCGTTCGATATTATTTTCCGAAATCGCGACCATCAAATCGAGCAAATTATTCATTTTTTTATATGATATTTCAGCAGTTAAATACAATTTATTACAATTAGTGAGTTCTCCGGCATATTGTTTAACCGTTTCACAAAACGAATCATATTCACCAAGAAAGAACTCGCATCGTGCTTTATTAAATAATCCCGACAAAACAAAATTAGAGTTAGTGCTTTTTATCATTTTCTCGGCATATTTTAAAGATTCCGAGTAATCGCCCAAATAAAAATAGTCACCCGAATATATATGATCGACATTCTTTTGACTATGCAATTTTTTATACAGCACAATCTGTTTTTCGGGATCGCACTCTTGATCCATAGACGTAGCTAACGGCGTTGATACTGCTGCAAAAGAGAAAAGCAAGGCAAACATGTATACGCCGATAAGTAAAATCGTGAAAAACGGGTGAACTCCGTCACTAACGAACGTTTCGCCCATTATTACAATTTCGCCCGCTGAAGTAAAAAACATAGCAATAACAAATACAAAGCTGATCAACACAATGACCAATATTCTTCTTCTTTTAATTTTCGAGACTAGATCACTATATTTAGATTCATCCATAACTCTTTCTCCAATCTATAATTTACAAAACATTATAACACGCCATTTCGAAATTTTCAACAAAAAATAACTGCCGCGTAAAGCACGCGGCAGTCATCATCAATTATTTTTGCTTAAGTGCACGCTCGAGCCAAATAGTTCCGATTTCGAAAGCATCATAAAAGTTTTTCTTTTCACACTGCTTAACGACCTTTTCGTTAAAGGAAACGTCTTCATCGGTGCTCTGAATCTGAACGAGAACCTTGGTAGCGACCTCGATATCCCCTTGTTTCTTTGCGTCGAGAACGTTCATAAAGAGGATATACTTATCGTCGGGATAGCCGTAGAAAATAAATCTACCCTGACGAACGAGGGGCTTACCCTTATACATAAGAGTTTTCATCAAAAATCAACCTTTCTTCTTGCCGTCGGTATTGATGAAATCTTCTACCAAAGTGCGCAGAAGCTCATCACGATCGATCTTGGAGATGATCGCACGGGAGTTATTATAATTGGTGATGTAGGTAGGATCCTCGGAGATGATATAACCGACGATCTGATTGATCGGATTATAGCCCTTTTCGACGAGCGATTCATAAACGCCCTGAAGCTGTTCACGAAGCGCTTCTTTTTGCTGCTCCTTTACAGGGAACATCAAAGTCTTTTGCTTATTATCGATCGGTTTCTGGTTCTTATCCTGCATTTTTCACCCTCCTTAACCGAATTTACAGAAATACTGAATATATTATACAACAAACTTTTGTTCTTTGCAATACCTTTTTGGAAATTAAGAACGAAGAACTATTCCCTGCTCCTTATCGAGCTTCTTAAGAATCTTCTTCACGCCCGCATCGGCTTCCTCATCGGTCATAGTTTTATCCGTCAAGCGGAACACGAGGCGAACGGCAACGCTCTTCTTACCTTCTTCTACACCCTTACCCGCGTATACGTCGAATACCTCGGCGCTTTCGAGGGATTTTCCTGCATAGGAGCGGATATCGGAAAGAAGCTTACCTGCTTCGTGATGCTTATCACAGATAAGAGCAACATCTCTTTCCATAGCGGGGTAAACAGGAAGAGGAATATAGCCACGCTCGTTATTTACGCTTTCGAACAAGCTTTCAACGGAGATCATCGCCGCACAAACACCTCTCGGAAGGTCGTAATTCTCACAAACGAGAGGATGGACCTCACCGATTCTACCGACAACACTATCGCCAACCTTAACGTCAGCACATCTTCCGGGGTGGAAGGAGGGGTCGTCGGAAACGGCAACATAATTTCTCGAAGAAATATTCAAGCGAGTGAACAACGCTTCGGCATCTGCCTTAAGGTTATAGAAGCCACCGCAGTCGGGAGTGAACGCAAAGCAGAGAGATTTCTTTTCAACAGAAAGGTCGCCGTCGCGGAAATAGAGAGTCATTATTTCGGACATACGGCATTTATCAACCTTACGGCTTACGTTACGCGCAAGCACCTCGAGCATCGAGGGAAGAGGGTGGGTACGCATTACGGAAGTATCCTCGCCGAGAGGATTGATAAGCTTGATAAAGTCACGCAATTCGCTGTCTGCGGGAACGTTTATCTTATCGAGAGAGCGAGGAGAAACGAAGGAATAGGTACAGGATTCGCAATATCCCAAGCCGGCCATAGCGCTGTTTATACGGTAACGGAACGCTTCAATAGGAAGTCTACCGCCCAAGTCAGCGGCACCCTTAAACATAGTAGGCTCGATATTATCGAAGCCGTAAAGGCGAACGACCTCTTCGGCGATATCTGCGGTATTGATAATATCGTTACGGTAAGGAGGAACAATAAGTCCGCCCTTGCCGTCAGCGATAAGCTCAACGGAAGCGAGAATCTTATCCATTTCATCATCAGCAATATCGGTACCGAGAAGTGCATTAATACGTGCACGGTCGTAAGCAACGGTACGCTCGCTGATATCCGCAAAATTAATATCGATTACGCCCTCTACTATCTCACCGCATCCAAGAAGTTCTACGAGTTGAGCGGCACGGTCAACAGCAGGAAGCGTATTAACAGCGGGAAGACCCTTTTCAAACTTCGCAGAGCTTTCGGTACGCAATCCGACAGCTTTGGAGGTCTTGCGAACGTTTTCACGCGCAAAATTAGCGCTTTCAAACACTACGGTTACGGTATTATCGGTAATTTCGCTGTTTTCACCGCCCATTACGCCCGCCAATGCAACAGCACGGCTTCCGTCGGCGATAACGAGCATATCGGGAGTAAGCTTACGGGTAACGCCGTCGAGAGTTACGATTTCCTCGCCCTCGTTGGCATTACGAACGTTGATCTCGCGGCTCTTGATATATTCGTAGTCAAACGCGTGCATCGGCTGACCGTATTCGAGCATTACAAAGTTGGTGATATCAACGATGTTATTGATAGGTCTTACACCTGCGGCACGCAATTTTGCGCGAAGCCAAAGGGGCGAGG
>JAZRLT010000106.1:0-11075 GCA_045646995.1 Eubacteriales bacterium
AGCCGTAGATCAAAACGCGGAGAACCATACCCTCACAGGTGATCATATCCGTCAAAAGCATTACTCCGTCGAGCAAAAAACCGAAAATGACTGCCGTGACGAACGAGAAAAAATAAGAAAGCTTGAATTTTCGCATAAATACGGCGAGAAGAATCACCAAAACCGCTTGAAAGGTGTATTGAGCCATTCCGAAGGTGAAAAAGGGTAGAAATTCGGATATTTTTAAGTGGAGAATGTAGGGCGGCGCGACCACCATAGATAACCCGAAGTCGGCTTTTTCCATAAACGCCGTTCCGAGCGCGAGTGCGATCAGTCCGAGTATATATGCGATCTCGGTATAAAAAATACGCTTTTTCATATATCGTCCGTTCTCTGGTTATTGTTATTTTTGATTATATAATAGTTTCGTTTGTATGTCAACGCGCGAGCGAACTTTTTATATTGTAACCGAGAGTAAAATATGATATAGTGGTAAAAAGTAAGTTCCTTCGGAGAGAAGATATGAATATAGAAAAATGGAAAAAATGGAAAAAATCGAATACCGAAAGTCTGTCGGGAAAGACGATCGCCGTTACGGGCTCGACGGGCGGACTGGGGCAGGCGCTTTGCGCTTATCTCGCGTCTCTTGGAGCTTCGTTGGTGCTTCTCGACCGTAATCCTGACCGCTCGGCGGCTCACAAGGCTTTTCTTTCCGAGCACTACGGAGCGGACGTCGAATGTATAACCCTCGATCTCGAATCGCTCTCCTCCGCTGAAAAAGCCGTTTCGGAGCTTACACGGATTGGTATCGATATTTTCATCCATAACGCGGGCGCGTACAGTATTCCGAGGCATAAATGCGAAAGCGGCTACGGCAACGTGTTCCAGATAAATTTTGCGACGCCTTATTATATGATAAAACGGCTTCTCCCCTCGCTGAGTGAACGCAAGGGAAGGGTTATCGCCGTCGGAAGTATAGCTCATAATTATTCGAGGATAGATGAAAAGGATATCGATTTCGAAACGCGTAAGGCGGCTTCTAAGGTCTACGGCAACGCGAAAAGGTATTTGATGTATTCGCTTTTCGAGCTTTTTAAGGACGAAACGGAGTCAAGTCTTTCCATAGTTCACCCCGGCATAGCCTTTACCAATATAACCGCTCATTATCCGAAGCTTATCTTTGCTGTTATAAAAAATCCGATGAAGGTTATTTTTATGAAGCCCCGTAAGGCGGCGTTGTCTATCCTTCGCGGAGCTTTTGAGGATACGCCGTATTGCGAATGGATAGGTCCGCGTTGGTTTGACGTTTGGGGCGTTCCGCAGAAAAAGAAGCTTAAAACCGCCGACGCCGACGAACGGATAACGATTTACCGAATTGCCGAAGAGGTTTATAAAAAATGCGCCGAAACGGTAAGTGAACAACAAGACTAAAGAAAATCTCCTTGATGACTTGCATCAAGGAGATTTGTTATTTCAATAGAAAAAGTATAATGAGGCTTGCGATTGCCGATACCGCTACGAGTATAAAAAAGGCACACGCGACGTCGTAAAGAAACGTCTTTTTCTTCTGTTGCTTGCATGGCTGCGGTGCGACATTCGGCGTAACCTTAGGTGCGACATTCGGCGTGACCCTTTGCGTGACTTGCGGTTGCGTCGAGGCTTTGACTTTGTTAGGTGTTTTTGCGCGCCTATATAGGGAAAGCGGGTCGGTTTGATTCATAATGCGTGAGTAAAAGTCGTCAAGCCATTGCTCGTCCCGTGGCTCACACATATTCTCTTCCGTGCAGTCGGGATTGTGAGCGATTTGATTTCGCACCCATAGGTAGTGCTTTAATTGCTTCAAATCGTCGTTCCACCCACATACGTGATAAACGCCGTCAATTGTGTTGCTCATTTCGTTGATATATGCGTTCACGCGCTTTTCATCGTTCATTATTTCGCCACAAAGCTTTTCGAGGCGCTTATAAGATGCCATAAAACCCATAATACTCCCTCACGTTCCGAAGAAACTCTTCGCGTCGTAATCGGGTACTGCACCGAGCTGTGTTACGACGTAATCGCTCAAGGCGACCGCACGGTCGAGGCATACCCCGACGTCATATCCTGAAAGAAGGCTTACGAGGAAGCAAGCGGCGAAGCTGTCGCCCGCGCCGACGGTCGAAACTGCCTTGCCCTTCGGTTTGTCCGAGCATAAAAGCGCCCTTTTACGGCAATCGTAGACCATCGCGCCTTCTTTTCCGAGGGTGATGCAGATATATTTGAGCTTTTTATATTTCTTCGAAAGCTCGAGTACGGTGTTGATCGTTCCGCGGTTTCCGAAAAATCCGATCTCCTCATCGCTGACCTTGAGTATTGTAGCCTTGTTCATCAGAATGTTTACGATATCGCGGCTATAAAAATTCGCGCGGAAGTTGACGTCGAAAAAAACTTCTTTTGCGTCGGTGTAGCGTATGAGCTTATCGAAGCTTCTGCGCGAATCGGGAGCGCGCATAGCGAGCGTACCCATATATACCGCGTCAAAGCTTCCGTTCGGGCAAAGGTCGGGGATATGGTCGTACGCTACGTTTTCTTCGATCTTGTACGAGGGGATACCGTCGTTGAGAGTTACCTTGCAAACCCCCGTAGCATATTTTCGGTCGGTAGAAACGTAATCGGTTTTTATTCCGAGCTTTTTCGCCTCTTCAATAGCGTCACGCCCGTTTTCGTCCGCGCCGACGGTTGACACCAAATAGCTTTCCGCACCTAATTTACTTGCGTGTGCGGCGAAGTTAAAGGGCGCGCCGCCGATCTTTTTTTCGGTAGGGAATACGTCCCATAAAATTTCGCCAAAGGATAAAATTTTCATATCGTAATCCTATAAAAAGAGGCTGTCGCGGTTGAAACGACAGCCTCGTGTATTAGTTAAGCCTTGTCTTTGAAGAACTGGATGTCCTGTTCGAGAGCGGTCTGAGCTGCGTCTTCCTTAGCTTCGAATTTCGAAGAGAAGGAGCCCTTGGTTGCGGACGCCATTTCCTGAAGGAGACGGTCGAGTCCGCCCCACTTATAAACCATACCTACGTCGCAGGCACGGTTGGGAAGGATATAGTTGTCGATCATATCGATAGAATCGTCGTCGCGTATCTTCATATACTTGATAACGGTTTCCTGATAGTTCTTTGCTACGGTATCCATACTGATTTCGCCCATATAGTTGAGGACGTCAGCAGTCATCTTAAGCGTTTCGCCGGTAACGGATATCGGAATAGCGAAGCAGGTCGAGGTCCAAGGATTAACGAGAGAATAATAATTATCCTGTTTCTTGTCCATCTTGGGAATAGGAACGATACCGAAGCGTTCAGCCATATCGCCGAGCTGGATAACGGTACCTACGTTACCGTTGTAGAAAATACATCTGCCGGTTACGAAGGCTTCTTTTGTGAGCTCGGTAGGCCATTGAACAACTCCGAAGTAATCGTCAGCGAGTATGTAGTGAGCGTCGTCCTGAACGAATTCCTGAAGCTTGTTCATAAGAGTTGCGCTACGCTGGTTGTACATAGAAATTGCGGGATAGCCTTCGGCGTCCGCGCTTGCGATCTTCTCGCCTGCACCGAAGAAGAGGCTCCACATATCGTCGAGAGAGCCTGCCCAGCCGAAGCTGTCGTTATAGTCGATCTTAGAGTCGTTGTTTTCGTCCTTGCTGAGGTTAGCCGCAGCTTCGAAAACGGTATCGATGGTCCACTTGCCGCTGCGAACGAGCTCGTAGGGGTTGCCGCCGAATTTGTCGGAGAGGTGAAGCTTATCCCAAAGGTCGAGGTTGACGTAAAGGGAAGCAGTGGAGTTCTTGTTGACGATACCGATGTCACCGATGGTGAAGTAAAGCTGACCTGCGTAGGTCATGCTGTCGTTGAAGGACTTGTTCCACCATTCAGCGTCGATGTCGAGATTGGAAATACCGCGGAGATTAACGAGCATATCCTCAACTGCGAGGGTTGCGCCGTCGTAAAGACAGGGAACTACAACCTGAAAATCGCCGCTGGGGGTCATAACCTCTTTACGGATGGTTTCGCACATTTCACCGTTTTCGCGCTTGGGAGAATGAAGCTTGATTTCTTCGATGGTAACGCCCATCTTTTCTTCGATAAGGTTAGCGCGGTTTTGAAGGTCTTCATTAACGATGTTGGGAAGAACCTGACTCATACCTTCTTCTTTGTAAGCGTTGGTGTTCGAAAGAATTTCGGACTCGTAAACCGAGTTAACGCTACAGGTAAGGAAGGTCACGGTTTCGCCGTCGTAACGGGGAATAACCTTTTCTTCTTCGCCGGAAGTGGTCTTGCTTTGGTCTTCAGACTCGTTTTTGTCGCAAGCGGTAAGCGCAAACGAGCAAACGAGACAAAGAATGAGCAAGAGCGATATGATTCTTGTGTATCTCATAATTTCCTCCTGAAATTGATTTGTAAGTTTTTTATACCATATTTTCGCCTAAAAAGCAATAGCAAAGCGTTGCTTTTTTTGAATAGTTAAAGAAACGGCAAACGTTTTTTTGTCGAAAATGCTTTGTTTGTTGCGGTTGGTTAAACAGACCTTGTATTAAATTTAGAAAAAATTCAAAAATAGTTAAAACTATTGAAAAAATACATATAATGTGATAATATTTCGACTTGAAGAAATAACAAAGCAGGTGAAACACGTGGATACTTTATATACGCTACTTCCCGTAGGTCTTGCTATGACCGCGGGTCTACTTATGTCCCGACTTGTTAAAAAATTAAAGCTTCCCGCAGTTACCGGTTATCTTATTGCGGGTATACTTGTCGGTCCTTACTGCCTCGGTGCATTGGGCGGACTTTTCCATCAGGATTGGCTCGGCTTCGTTGACGGCTCTATCGAGCATTACAAGGTTTTAAGCGACGTTGCTTTGGGCTTTATCGCTTTCGCTATCGGCGACGAATTCCGTATATCCCAGCTTAAGAAGATCGGTAAACAGGCGACTGTTATCGGTATTTTCCAAGCGGTCGTTGCAACGATAGTCGTTGATGCGGCGCTTATCGGAATCCATTTCCTTATTCCCGATAAGTTTCCTATCGAAGCTGCCGTTATTCTCGGTGCCGTAGCTACCGCTACCGCTCCCGCCGCTACCTTGATGGTCGTACGTCAGTATAAGGCTAAGGGTAAGCTCACCGATATTCTTCTTCCCGTCGTTGCTATCGACGACGCGGTAGGTCTCGTTGTTTTTGCTATTTCGCTCGGCGTTGCAAAATCCTTCGGAAGCGAAGGCGGTATGAGTATCACCTCGGTTCTCGTTGAACCGCTTTTGGAGGTCGTTTGCTCGCTTCTTTTGGGCTTTGTTCTCGGCGTATTGTTTTCTGCGGCAGAAAAGTTCTTTAAATCCAACAGTAAGCGTCTTACTCTTTCGATAACCTTCGTTCTTATGGCGGTTGCCGTTTCGATGGTTAAATTCGAAATCGGCGGAGTTCATATCGGATTCTCCTCGCTTCTCGTTTGTATGATGCTCGGAACGGTATTCTGCAATATGTGCGACTTCTCCGATGAGATCATGGGCAAGACCGATAAATGGACGGCGCCCCTCTTCCTTATATTCTTCGTTATCTCGGGCGCAGAGCTTGAATTCGGCGTATTTAAGGACCCTGTTATAATTATAATCGGACTTATATATATCCTTACCCGTGCGCTCGGTAAATACTTCGGCGCCGGCTGGAGCGCGAAATTTATGAAGTGCGATCCTTCGATAGTAAAATATCTCGGTATTACACTCTTCCCTCAGGCGGGCGTTGCTCTCGGCATGTCGGCTATCGTTGCCGTCGAATTTGCTAACGTGGGCGAAATCGGAGTACTTGTTCGTAATATAACCCTCTTCGCGGTTCTTATTTATGAGCTTGTCGGTCCTATGCTTACCAAGATCGCGCTTACCAAGGCGGGCGATATCGTTCCTCGTAAGGTTATTAACCTCGGTGAAGAAGACGACGATTAGTCCGTAGGGTGATAAACGGTATATTTCCGTCCTTGAAATAAAAATTCATACAACGCTTCTCGAAAAACGGGAAGCGTTGTTTTTTATGTTGTTTTTTTATAAGGAACAATTTTATTGTATTTTCAAGGACTTTGAAAAAAGCTCGACTACCTTACGTTTGTAAGCCTACGCTGCTAATACCCCCAAAAACTCAAGCGTTTTTAGGGCCCCCATGCTTTTTTCAAAAATATCCTCGTTTCTGACCCTACGTCGAGGGTGATAAACGGTATATTTCCGTCCTTGAAATAAAAATTCATACAACGCTTCTCGAAAAACGGGAAGCGTTGTTTTTTTGATTGAGCGTGATTTTTTGTTTCTTTTTCGGCAATAATAATAAAAAACAAAGGAGGAAAAGAAAAATGAACGATAACGATACCGTGAAATTATTACGCGAGTGCGATGCAGGTGTGAAAATGGGTGTTGCATCCATAAACGAGGTGCTTCCGAGCGTAAAATCCGAAACCTTTAGGCGCGATCTTACCGATTGCAGAAACCAGCACGAGGTATTGCTTCTTGATATCAAGAACAAGCTTTGCGCCCATTGCGACAGCGGTAAGGACCCCGCACCGATAGCAAAGGGAATGTCGCGCGTCAAGACGAACGTGAAAATGGCGCTCGACGAGTCGGATAAAACTATCGCCGACCTTATGACCGACGGTTGCAATATGGGCGTAAAATCGCTCCATAAATATCTTAACCAATATTCGGCGGCGGATGCCGAATCAAAGGGCTTTGCGAAGCGCCTTATTCAGATAGAGGACGATTTGGCAAAGCAGATAAGGCAGTATTTGTAATAAAAAATCGGGGAAGATATCTTCTCCGATTTTTTGTTTGACAAAACGAGCTTTGTGGTATAAAATGATAAAAAATACATACGAGAGGTAAGTTATGAAAAAACTGCTTTGTATAATTCTTTCGTTGTTCGTTTTGGCTTCTTGCGTAGCCTGCGCCTCGACGGAGAATGATTCCTCCACGTCCGAAGAAAGCAAAAATAATTCTTCGGAATCCTCCGCATCCGAATCAAAGGACGAATGCATTAACGAAACGCCCGAATACCTTGATATTCCTACTATAAACGGCGTTAAGCTTTCGGATTTCACTATCGTTTATAAGGAAAACACCGATTGCCTTAAATTCAGAGCGGTTGCTCAGGAATTGGTCGATTACGTTAAGAAAATCTATGGTGTTGAAATGAATCTCCGCTCGGAGCGTGTTCCTGCGAAGGGTAAAGAGCTTATTATAGGTCTTTCGTCTGCCCGTATGGCAACCGTGGATTACCGCAGCAAGGATTACGGCTGCGGCGGTTACGAGGTCGTAATAAAGGGTGAGGACGTAATTCTCGCCGCTTCCCAGCCCAACGGAGCTCATTTCGGACTTGAAAAGTTCATTGCCTTGCTCGGAGACGGCAACGATATTACCGACACCACCGTCGAAGGCTCGAGAAACGTTGTTAAGGTTGCCTGCGTCGGCGACAGCATAATCCAAGGTATTAACTCCGACGACAACGTTAACCGTATCTATCCCGCATATTTGCAGGGAATGCTCGGTTGGGATTATTTCGTGCTTAACGCCGGAATAAGCGGTTATTCTATTATTAAGACCGACCCTTACGCGTATTGCAAGAGCGCTCAGTACGGTGCGGCAAAGCGCCTTGTTCCCGACGTTGTTCTCTTCAGCCTCGGCGCAAACGACGCAAACCCCACTCCTACCCAAGCCTATAAGGATTGGTCTGCTCCCGACCGTAAGGATCTCTTCCTTACCAGCACCCGCGAGCTTCTTGATTCCTTCTATGACGTAAACCCCGACGTTCAGATTATTTTGAGCTATCCCTCCGCTTTGTGTAAGAACGGCGGTAATAAATGGGATGCCGACGGCTGGAACGCAAATATCGTTACCTACGTGCGCCCGCTTCTCGAGCAGATTGTCGCCGAGTACGAGATTTCTACCGTCGATATGTGGCCTTGGTCCTTGGAGCACCCCGAATATTTCCCCGACGGACTCCATCCCAAGGATGAAACCTATCTCCCTTACGCCGAATACGTATACGGCAATATTAAGGACGAAATCAAAAAGCCCGAAAACTTTACTCAGGAAAACCTTCAATAATCGAAAGCTCCCCCGCGTTAATGGCGACGGGGGAGCCTTTTTAATGGTGATGATGGCTGTGACTGTGCCTATGCTCCGGCGTTTCGATATGACAATGCTTACAAGAGCATATCTCCTCTGTTGATTCGATCTCTATTGTCGCGTGGGCTATGCCGTGCTCGCGCAGCTCGTCTCGGATAATGCTTTTGATTACTGCGTTGTCCGAATCGGTCACGACGTGCATCGTGGCATAATGATTATGACCGTCTATACTTCGTATATGAACGTGGTGAACGTCGATTATGCCGTCTATGTCGGAAAGATGCGATACCAACTCCGAGACTCTGATGCCGTGCGGTACCTTTTCGAGGAACAGAGAAAGCGCTTCATTTAAATTTCGAACGGCATTTATCAGTATAAATACGGCAACACCGATCGACATTAATGGGTCTATAAGTGTGAAATCGGTAAATTTCATTACGATTGCGCCGACCAAAACTATTATCCAACCCAAGACGTCCTCGAGCATATGAAGATTTACGGCTTTTTGATTCAACGAGTCGCCTTCTCGGGTCATAAATGCGGCAATGGAATTTACCGTAGCTCCGAGCAGTGCGAATAATATCATTCCGTTGTAATTGATTTCCGCAGGAGAAGCTATTCTTATCACGGCGTTATATATTACCGCGGCCGAACCGAAAAGTAAAATAAGAGTGGTAATAACACCGCCGAGCACCGAATATCTCGCGTAACCGTAGGTGTATTCCTCGTCGGGCTCTTTTTTACTCTTCTTTTCGAGGAAATAGGACAACCCGATGCTTACCGCGTCGCCCATATCGTGCACCGAGTCCGAAATTATAGCGACGCTTCCCGTGAAAAGTCCTCCGAATAGCTCAAAAACCGAAAAAGAAAGGTTTAATATAAAGGCTGTAAGAATATTTTTCTCTGTTTTCATATTTTCTCCCATTGACAACATATATTTGTTTCCATATAATCGATATCGTACGGAACATATTGTTCGGTTATAGTATATTTGCATCTCGCCGTATAATCAATATACGTTATTGAGTTGGCGTTCGACACCGAACAAAATATAAAAAATGTATGGTGAAGCAATGGACAGAAGACAAAGAAAGAGCCGTCGGGCGATATTCGGCGCATTCACAGAGCTGTTATCGAAAAAAGACTTTCATAATATAACCGTAGGTGAGATTATAGAACGCGCCGACGTCGGCAGAGCTACCTTTTATTCTCATTTTGAAACCAAGGACTTTCTTTTAAAGGAGCTTTGCGAGGAGCTTTTTTGCCATATATTCGACGTCGCTAACGATGAAAAAGACGGTCATAACCATATTTTTGATTGCGAAGCTCCCGATTCGGTTTTTCTTCATCTTCTTTTGCATTTGAGAAAAAACGACAATAATATACTCGCTCTTTTGTCGGGAAACAATAACGAGCTCTTTTTGCGTTATTTTAAATCCAATCTTGAAAATCTTGTTTCAAACCAGCTTCATTTATTCGAATCGCGAAAAAATGATAAGCTTCCCGAGGATTTTTGGATAAGACATATTTCTTCCACCTTCGTTGATACGGTAGAATGGTGGATAGACGGGGGAATGAAGGAATCTCCCGAGACGGTTAACGAATATTTCCTTTTGGCGGTGTGAACCGAAAATTCTGACGTTTGAGGATGATTATGACTTACGAAGAAATAAAAAATGCGAACGCGGTCGTTTTTGATCGGCTTTCGCTTATTATGAATTACAAGCCCGATTTTATAAGCGCGGATATGGTCAACGAGTTAGTTAAGTCCTTTGATATGGCTGTTTCTGACGCGTTTTCGATGCTTCTCTGTTCAGCGCTCGGGTTCGATTCCGACCTCGGTAACGGTAGGGAAATATGGAAAAATTACGCGCCGTTTATGATTCACCATCTCGACGAGAGGGATTTTATTTCGGACGCTTATTATCAATCGGTTCGTATAAACGAAGGAAAAACCGTCGGCGAGTGGGAATTACGCGAGGATACGTTGGCTCCGTTTTCGCTTTTCGTATGCGACGACCCGCTGACTCTTCCCGACGGACGTATTATCCCCCAAGTCGGCTTTTTCGATAAGGAATTTAAGTTTTTAAGCGTTCTCCAAAACGGCAGGGAATGGATGACGATGATGCCGAACGAGATAGTTACCCAACGCCTTCCGATCAAAAAAGCGCGCGGCAGGGTTCTTACCTACGGCTTGGGACTCGGATATTTCGCGTATATGTGCGCTGTTAAGGACGAGGTCGAAAGCGTGACCGTCGTTGAACGCGATGAAAACGTAATAACCCTTTTTAACGAGCTTATCTTACCGAGCTTCGCTGATCCCGAAAAAGTAAAAATTGTTAAATCCGACGCTTTCGATTTTGCCGAAAACGAGGCACCGAAGGGCAATTATGATTATATTTTCGCCGATATATGGCACGACCCCTCCGACGGTGTCGAGTTGTATAAGCGCTTTAAGGAATATGAGCATTTGTGCCCGAATTCGGAATTTGATTATTGGATAGAGAAAACGTTAAAGCTGTATATGTAAAAAATCCGCCTTGCAAGGCGGATTTTTACTTTTATTCAAATTCATCCAAAAGCTCTTTATAAAGCTTCTTCAAGCGGTCGGAATTGAGGTCGGTTTCGTGGAGATAGGTGTATCTTCCGCTTCTCATCGAGGTTGCCTTCTGCATACAGTTTACGAAGGTCTCCTCGTCTATTCCGAGTCGGGCAGGGTGGACGTCAACCTCAAATCTCTTGAGGTAATCGGTGACGTCGGGATCGTCTTTGCCGATAAGCTTTAAAACAGCGACGGTGCCGAGTGCGACCTGAATACCGTGGAGGCTCGGACGTTCGCAATAATAGTCGAGCGCGTGGCTGAAAAGATGCTCCGAACCGCTTACGGGTCGGCTGCTTCCGACATAGTCCATCGCGATACCCGAAAGCACGAGCGAGTTCGCGAGAACCTCGATAAACTCGG
>JAZRLT010000107.1:0-14412 GCA_045646995.1 Eubacteriales bacterium
AAGAAGATCGCAAAGCTCCTCGAAAAAGTCATCGTCAACCTTATCGTAGGACGAGAAAAGATCGTTAACGGGCTTTAACAGCGCGTCCTTGGTCTTTTTCAATCCGCTTTTTAATTTATCAAAAAATCCCATTGTTACTCCTTAGTTTTTGTTGGTAGAAAAACTTTGATTTTTCGGTCTCACCGAAATGCGAGGTTCGTATTTATTCGGCGTATTCTTTGATGATATCATCCAGCTTCGCCATATTCAGCTTCATATAGTCGGAAATGCCCTTCTGGCGCATGGTAATACCGTAGATAGTATCGGCGCGTTCCATAGTACCGCGGCGGTGAGTGATAAGAATATACTGGGTCTTATCGCTGTTACGGCGGACGTAGGAAGCGAGCTTGACTATATTAACGTCGTCGAGCGCACTTTCGATTTCGTCGAATACGCAGAACGGCGAAGGGTTAACCTTTTGAAGTGCGAGATAGAGCGAGATAGCGGCGAAGGATTGCTCACCGCCCGAAAGAAGAGAAATACTTCTTACGCTCTTTCCGGGAACCTTCAAAACGATATCGATACCGCATTCAAGAGGAAGCAGCGGATCGGTCAATTCGGCGCGGGCGCTACCGCCGCCGAAGAGCTCGGTAAATACTGCGTTAAATTCGGTGTTTATCTTTTCGAAGCATTCGAGGAAGGTCTCCTTCATACCCGATTCAAGCTTCGAAATAGTACGGTCGAGGCTCGAACGCGTTTTATTAAGGTCGTCGGTTTGTGCGGTGAGGAAGTCGTATCTTTCCTTGGTAACGCGGTATTCCTCAACGGCGTTTACGTTTATGACACCCATCGCACGTATCTTAGCCTTAAGCGAAGCAAGACGAGTGGGGGCTTTATCCATTTTTTCTTTGGGAAGACGGAACCTTTCGGCGTCGGAATAGGTAAGCTCATATTCATCCCAAAGCTTACCCGTTACGGTATCGTACTCGGTGTTGACGCTCGTGCACTTCATTTCGGATTCGGTAACACGGCGGAAGGCCTCTTCCTTTTCGGCGGCAACGATTTTTTGCTTCGCGCGCATCTCGTTTAACTGCTTTTCCTTTTCTTCTCTTCCGAGAACAAGGTCGGAAAGGCGCTTATCGCAATTAGCGATAACCGAATCACATTCGGCGCATTCGGCATTAAGCTTGCCCATTTCGAGAACGCGTTCCTTGATAACCGATTCAGCCTTTTCGATAGAAGCGGTGCCGAGAGTAATTCTCGCGTTAAGCTCGGTCTCGCGGCGGATAGAAAGCGAAAGTCTTTCGCCAACGACGGTAAGCTCGTTTTTCGCAGAGTAAAGCTCCATACGTGCTTCGCTCATAGCGTTAAACGCGTTTTCCTCTTCTTTCTTGAGAAGCTCGGCGCTCGCCAAAGCCTCGTCGCGCGATTTAACACAAAGTGCAACCGATTCCGAAACCTGATTAATTTCGGCAGAAACGGCGGAAAGCTCCTTTTCCAAGCGAGTCAATTCGTCGCCGTCGGAAACGAGAGAATCGATACGCGCCTGTTCCTCATCGATACGAACCGAAAGCGAATCGCGGGTAGCGATATGACCCGCCTTAGCGGTATTCGCGTCGGAAAGCGTTAATCTTAACAATTCGATAGAATTATCCGCCTCACCGCATTCCGCAGTAAGACTCTCGCGCTGTTTTTCAAGCTCGGATATTTTATTTTCGCGTTCCTTTATGGCTTCGCCGAGACGCTCAATATCCATAGCACGGGTAAATACTCCGACCTTAACCGCCGAAGAACCGCCGGTATAGCTCCCGCCCGCGTTGATTATCTGACCGTCCAACGTAACTATTTTAATTCTGAATCCGCTCTTACGCGCAATAGCGGAAGCCGAATCGATATTGTCGGCAATAACCGTACGTCCGAGAAGATCGTTTACAACACCCTCGAACTTATTATCATATTTAGCCAATTCGGAAGCGATACCGATATAACCGTCCATATCCTTTATCGCGGAAACGTCGGCAAGCTTGCCCTTTACGCTTTCGATAGGAAGGAAGGTAGCACGTCCGAGCTTATTTTCTTTAAGATAACGTATACAAGCCTTCGCGTCGGATTCCTTTTCGACAACTATAAACTGGACCGATGCGGCAAGCGCGGTTTCAAGCGCGATAACGTAATCGCTGTCCGAGGAGATTATATTCGAAACGGTGCCGTGAAGACCTATTTTGGAATTTCCGTTAGTAATCTTACCCGAGGTACAGTCGTTAATAACGCGCTTAACGCTTTCGGAATAGCCCTCGAGAAGATTTTCGAGTCTTATAAGCTGATCGCGGCGCTGTTCCTCGCCGGAAACGGCGATTTTTTCGGAGGTGATATCCTCGTCGATCTTCTTAAGATTTTGCAAAAGCGAGGCTCTGTCGTAATCGAGCGAAATGATTTTATTTTCGGTATCGCTTACAAGCTTACCTGCTTCGGAAAGGAGCTTTTCGATAGACTCCATTTCCTTTTCGAGCGCGGTCATACGCTCCTTCGCGGAGGCAAGACGTCCCGAATTTTCCTCGGCGCTCTTTTTCTCCGCCTCCAAAAGGGCGCGGGAAGCCGCTTCGCGTGCGGCAAGAACGCTTTTTTCGTTATTGAGAATTTCAAGTCTTGCTCTCGCGTTTTCGCATTCCTTATCGGCGTTAGACGCGGCAAGTCTCGCGGCTTCGTAAGCGGCTTCGGCGGTTTTAGCAATCTCCTCAAAGGAGTTGACCTTCGCCTCGGCTGCGGACTTCGCCTCGTTACATTCGAGAGTAAGCTTTTCCGCCTCTTCCTTTTCGGCGAGAGCGGATTCTATCGATGCTTTTGCCTCTGAAACCGAGGAATCGGAGTGAGCGATATCGTTTTCGCAAACCGCCTTACGACCCTCAGCCTCGCCCTTTTTATGGACGGCCTCTGTCTTTTCGCGTTCGCACTCGCTCATTATACGAGAATACTCATAGCTTTCGTTAAGTATTCTGTCGGTAGCCTCGTCGCAGTCGTTCACCGACTTCTCGGCAGCCTCGAAAGCTATTTTTGCGGCGGCAAGATCGGTTTCGACCTCGACACGGCGGGCGCGGAGATATTCTATTCTTTCAAGCCAGAGGGTTATTTCTATACCCTTCTTTTCCTCGCTCAAAACCAAATACTGCTTAGCGTTTTCTGCCTCTTTTTCAAGCGGACCTATGCGCGCGGATATTTCGGACAGAATATCGTTTATACGAACAAGGTTAGCCTCGGTATCGCGAAGCTTGCGCTCTGCCTCAAGCTTTTTATAGCGGATTTTGGATATACCCGCCGCTTCCTCGAAGATACTTCTTCGCTCGTCGTCCTTTTGGGAAAGAACCTCGGCGATCTTACCCTGACCGATAACCGAATAGCCCTCTCTACCGATACCGGTATCGTAAAAGAGCTCATAGATATCCTTAAGGCGGACCTGCTTTTTATTTATGTAATATTCACTATCGCCGCTACGGTAAAGCTTACGGGTAACGGTGACCTCGGTATGATCCCAAAGGTGGTAACCGCTTTGATTGGCGGCGTTTTCCTCGGACTCCTCAGCCTCGATAGTAATATGGTTAGCGCGGTTATATTCCTCCTCGGTGTCGATTATAAGCGAAACCGAAGCGCAGTTAGCCGCGGCACGAGACGCAGTACCGTTAAAGATAACGTCCTCCATCTTACTGCCGCGAAGCGACTTCGCGCTCATTTCGCCGAGAACCCAGCGTATAGCGTCGGAAATATTCGATTTACCGCTTCCGTTAGGGCCGATAATCGCCGTAACACCGCTTTCGAATGAAATTCGGGTCTTATCGGGGAAGGACTTAAATCCCTGCATTTCTATGGCTTTAAGGCGCATAATTTACGTTCTCCTTAATTTTGACCTCGGGTTCAAATTGAGGCAAATCACAAGCGATTATTTCCACCTCGGCGGCACCCGTTTCCGCCTTTAAACGTTTTATCGCGGCGTTATTATGACCGCAAAGCATCGAAATATCGTTCTTACGAACTCCGACGCTTAATATTTTTCCTTGGCAAGAGCCCGCTTTTTCGGCGATGATATCGGTATAAACCCGGCTTTTTACAAGCTCGCCGAGGGCGGGATGGTTCGCGCCGAAGGGCGCGTTTTTGAGATTTTCGGTGGCGTGAAGTCCTACTCTTAAGACCTTTACGCCCGCATCGTGAAATATTTTATAGCATTTGGCGGTTCTTTCAACCGCGTCGTCAAGCGAAAGCGGAGTATAGCTTCCGTCGAGAGTCATATTATAGAGCTTTGTACCCTCGAAAACGACCGTAGGATATATACGCGATTCCTTTGCACCCATTTTAACGATATCACGCGCGGTTTTGACTTCGGACTCAAGAGTGGAATTCGGAAGACCTATCATCATCTGACCGCCGAAAACAAATCCGTTTTCGGTAATGAGTCTCGCCGATTCGAAAGAATCAGCCGCGGTATGACCTCGCTCGCAAGACGTTAAAACCTTATCGTCGGTGCTTTGGACACCGAGCTCGATATTGGTAACGTTATAACGCTTAAGCAATCCGAGAACGTCGGAATCTATCCTATCGGGGCGAGTCGAGATACGTATTCCCGAGGCAACGCCTTTTTTGATATATTCATTCGCAAGCGAAAGAAGCGATTCCATTCTTTTTCGTTCGATAGCGGTAAAGCTACCCCCGAAAAAGGCGATAAGGCTTTCATCAAAGCTTCCGTCGACCGAGTCGAGCATTTCCTTCAGCTCGCACATCTCGGTTTCGAGATTCTTTTCGGCACGCTCACCGGTTATTTTGACCTGCGAACAAAAAACACAGCAATTCGGACATCCCGCATGGGGCACGAAAAACGGAAGATTACGATGGGTTTTCATCTAATTCTCCGAGTAAGATAAGCGCTTCTCTTGCGGCTGCTTGCTCTGCCTCGCGCTTAGATCTGCCCTTACCCTTTCCCAACAAATTGGAATTAAGAAATACCTCATAGCTAAAGGTGCGGTCGTGAGGAGGTCCGTCCTCGCCGACGAGGGTATATGTAAGCACCTCTTCGGGGGTCTGCTGAACAATACGTTGGAGACGGGATTTATAATCCTCGGTGCCCGCCTTGATAACGGTATCGAGATGAGCGGTAATAAAGGGAAGCACGAATTGTTTCGCATTTTCCATACCGCCGTCGAGATATATCGCCGCAATCACCGCCTCGAAGGCATCGGCGATAGTGCTTTTTCTATGACGTCCGCCGGAAGAAGCGGCTTCGCCCTTACCGAAAAGCATATAGTCTCCCAAGTTAAGACTGTTAGAAAAAACAGCAAGCGATTCCTCGCAAACGAGCGCGGCGCGGGTACGGGTCAAAAAACCCTCGTCCGAATCTGGAAAGCGATTGTAAAGAAACTCGGCGGTTATAATCGAAAGGATAGAGTCGCCCAAAAATTCGCTTCGCTCGTTACTCTCGGTAAAGCCTCTTTTTTTGTTTTCGTTACAATAGGACGAGTGGGTCAGAGCAACCCTCAAAAAATCTTTATTTTTAAACGTATATTTAATTTCTGTTTCGAGCAAGCTCAGGGACTTTTCTTTGCTCATTTTAAATTATTCCTCCGAAGGAGTTGTCTTTTTTTGCATCGAAGCCGCCATTTTGTCAACGGTACCGCTTTGGCAGTAAAGCATAACCTGCTTTATAGCCGAGCGGAAGGAGTAGGCATCGGAGCTGCCGTGAGCCTTTATAACGGGCTTGGCAAGACCCAAGAAGGGCGCTCCGCCGTATTCGGCGGGGTCAAGACGCTTTTTAAGCGCCTTGGTCTGTTTAAGGGTGAGTGCACCTCCGACCATAGCAATCGGGCTTGCCTTAAAGATACCCTTTATCGTATTGGACATGAATTTACCCATACCCTCAATAAGCTTAAGGGTTATATTGCCCGTAAAGCCGTCGCAAACGAGTACGTCGCACGCGCCGAAGGGGATTCCCTTACCCTCGCAGTTACCGACGAAGTTTATCGATTCGTCCTTAGAAAGGAGCGCATAGGTATCTATCTGGAGCGCGTTGCCCTTATGGGGCTCTGCGCCGTTATTAAGAAGCGCAACACGGGGATTTTCTATACCGAGAACGTTTTCGGCATATATCGAGCCCATTCTCGCGTAAAGCTGTAAAACCTCGGGGTTTGCGTCAAGGTTAGCACCGCAATCGAGAAGTATAAAAGGCTTTTCAAGAGGGATTACCGAGCCGAGCGCGGCACGTCTTACGCCCTTTACACGACGGATAATAAGCGACGCCGCAGTAAAGAGCGCACCGGTATTACCCGCACTGACGACGGCATCAGCTTCGCCGTCACGGCAAAGAGTAACCGCCGTAACGAGCGAGGAGTCCTTCTTTTCCTTCATAACGACGGAGGGCTCGTCGGTCATTTCAACGACGCTTAGCGCGGTACGGGTCTTTATATTTTCGGGAAGCGCGGGAAGCGACGAAATCGCCTCCTCGGTTCCGACAAGAATAAGCTCGAGCGAATCGGAAAACTCCTTCGCCGCGTCAAAAGCGCCCGACGCGAGCTCGGCGGGGGGATTGTCTCCGCCCATTATATCAACTGCTACTGTTATTTTCATTTACCCTCGCTCCATCCGCATTCGTTCTTACAGTAATACATTTCACGGTTCTTTTTCTTAAGCACCGGCGCACCGCACTGAGGGCAGCGGCGCTCAACGGGAATATCCCAAGAGGAGAATCCGCAGGTAGGATAGTCTTCGCAAGCGTAGTAGGTCTTACGGTTTTTAGTCTGTTTTATCATAACGCGCTTACCGCATTCGGGGCAAGCGACACCGCTGTCGCGTCAATAGGGTATAGCCGTTTTGCATTCGGGATAGTTTCGGCAGGCGAAGAAGTTACCGTGGGGTCCCTTACGAAGAACCATATCGTTACCGCAGTTAGGACATTTTTCGTCGGCGATAACCTCGGGGGACTTCTTTTCCTCTTCCTTTTCGGGCTCGGCATCAAGTCGCTTGGTGTTACGGCACTTCGGATAGTTGGGACAAGCGGCGAATTTACCGTAGCGTCCCGTCTTTTCAACCATTACCGCGCCGCACTTATCACAGATAATTCCCGTTTCGATTTTGGGCACCTCGACGCGTTCGCTTCCGAGCGTTTTTTCAGCTTCCTCAAGCTGAGCCTTGAAATGACCGTAAAAATCGCGAAGCACGGCGATATATTCGGTGCTTCCGTCCTCGATACGGTCGAGGTCCTCTTCCATATTCGCCGTAAAATTATAGTCAACGATATGAGAAAACGCCTTCATCATCGTATCGGTAGTAACGCATCCGAGCTCGGTAGGAACGAGGTATTTTCCGTCGCGCCGAATATAGCCGCGGGAAATAATAGTCGTTATAGTGGGGGTGTAGGCCGAGGGACGGCCTATTCCCTTATCCTCGAGAACCTTTACGAGCGAGCCTTCGGTAAAGCGTGCGGGAGGTTGAGTGAATTTTTGCTCGGGGGCGATTTCGGAAGCGGTAAGACGCTCTCCCTCGTTAAGAGCAGGAAGCGCCGCCGAGCTCTCTTCGTCGGTATTGTCGTCGGCAATATCGCCGTACACTGCGGCAAAGCCGGAGAACTTAACGGTATGACCGTTCGCACGGAATACGCAACCGTTAGACGCTATATCCGCGGTAACGGTATCGATTATCTCGGGAGCCATCTGGGAAGCGATAAAGCGTTCCCAAATAAGCTTATAGAGCTTATACTGGTCGTTGGTTATCTTACCCTTAAGCGAATCGGGGGTTATGGACGGGTCGGTAGGACGAATAGCCTCGTGCGCGTCCTGAGCGTTCTTTTTAAGCTTATATTTGTTGGGGGTAGCGGGATAATAATTTTCACCGTACAACGAAACGATTACGTTCTTTGCCGCTTCGCGAGCCTCGTCGGAAATACGAAGCGAGTCGGTACGCATATAGGTTATAAGACCGTGGGTGCTCTTTTCGCCGATATTGACACCCTCGTACAATTCCTGCGCGATAAGCATCGTCTTTTGGGATTGGAAGGAGAGCTTACGGTTAGCGTCCTGCTGAAGCGTGGAGGTAATAAAGGGAGGAGCGGGACGACGGTTCTTAAGAGCACGCTTGACGGACTCAACGGTAAAGTTACCCTTATCGATAGCGGAAAGGATATCCTTAACCTCGGATTCACAGGAAAGATCGAGCTTTTTACCGTCCTTGCCGTAGAATTTCGCCTTGAACACCTCGCCCTGTTCGGTGACGAAGAGCGCGGTTATCACCCAATATTCCTCGGGATTGAAGGCTTCGATCTCGCGTTCGCGCTCGACGACGATCCTCGTCGTGACCGACTGAACTCTACCTGCGGAAAGACCGTTTTTGATATGCTTCCAAAGGAAGGGGCTTATTTTATAACCGACAAGTCGGTCGAGAATTCGGCGGGTTTGTTGGCTGTTAACGAGATTCATATCTATATCGCGGGGATGTTTTATTGCTTCCTTGAGCGTATTCTTGGTGATCTCGTTAAAGGTAATACGCTTGGTTTTGGAGGGATCGAGTCCCAAAACGTTAGCAAGATGCCAGCTTATAGCTTCGCCCTCTCGGTCAGGGTCGGCCGCGAGAAAGACTCGGTCGGCAGCCTTGGCTTCCTTACGGAGCTCGCTTATAAGCTCGCCCTTACCGCGGATATTTATATACTGCGGCTCGAAATCGTTATCTATATCGATACCCAATTTACTTTTCGGGAGGTCGCGTACGTGGCCCTTGGACGCCTTTACCTTATAGCCCTTTCCTAAAAAGCCCTTGATCGTATTCGCTTTATGAGGCGACTCAACTATTACGAGTGTGTTCATCAAAATTCTCCTTAAATGGTGCAATAAAACGTTTAAAACTTAGTATATCTTCCGCCGGCGGAGACGTTAACGTCACCGTATATTTCCATCAGCGTAAGCTCGGATAAGACCTCGGTTATAGGTAATCCCGTTCTTTGGGATATTTCATCGGCGGATATCGGTTTTGCAGTATCGAGAACCGAAAGTATCTTGTCGGAAGAAGAGCCTTTAACGGCATCGTCCGCAAAGTCGGTTAATTCATCGGTTTTCTCGGAATTTTCTATCTTAACAGGTTCTTTTTCTTCAATTTCAACCCGTTTCTTTGCTGTCTTTGTTTCGGAAATCGTCATTCCGTAAGAGCGAAGGCTTTGGGTCACGGACGGCTCGTACGGGTGGAGCGATTCGGGATATTCGAGTGAAAGCACGGCCAGCACGTCGTAGGGCTCGGTCGCTATCGGAGCGCCCTGCTTGATCAAGCTGTTCGTGCCGGCGTTTTCGGACCCTATCGTACCGGGGACCGCAAAAACCGGCTTGCCTTGATTTATAGCGTGGCGAGCGGTAATCAAAGCACCGCTTCCCTCTCCCGCCTCGGTAACTATTACGGCGTCGCTCAATCCGCTTATAATACGGTTCCGATTGGGAAAATCGGCTTTCGTACGCGGACAAGCGGGATACATCTCGCTTATGACCGCACCGCATTTGTATAAGGTCTCGAACGCTTTTATATTTTCCTTCGGATAAACGTCACCGATAGGATTACCCAAAACCGCTACGGTATATCCGTCCGCCATAACCGCACCGCGATGAGCAGCGGTATCGATACCCTTAGCAAGACCGCTTATTATACAAGCCCCGCTTTTAGCGAAGGTGTAGGCGAATTTTTCGGTAACCTCTTTACCGTAGTCGGACATCTTTCTCGTTCCGACCATACCGACACAGGGTATGGAATCGAGCTTTTTGAGCTCGCCGATGCAATAAATAGCCGCAGGCGGAGCCTCGATAGTACGGAGCGAATCGGGATATATTTCATCGTAGTATCCGATAATACTCGCGTTGACGCTTTCGCATCGCTTTAATACCTCGAAGGCGTACGAGGTTTCCTTATCGGAAAGGCGTTCGATATATTTCTTGCGTTTCTCGCCGAGGAAGGAAAAATCGTCGCATTGATATATTTCCTCAATACCTTCAAACCGCTCAAATATTTCACGAGTCAGTCGGTTGCATATTCCTAAAGCAAGCTGAAGCCAGATATAAAAAACTCTATCTCTCAACCGATCTTCCCCCTTTTGGCTTCCCAAAGGAGTATGGTTGCCGCCATAGCGGCGTTAAGGCTTTCGGTACGTCCGGACATAGGGATTATCGAGGCGAAATCGCAACGAGAAATAACCTCGTCGCTTAATCCGTTGCCCTCGTTACCGACGGCAAAGCAGTCTCCGTCTTGTATCTCAAATCCGCCGAGAACCTCGGCTTTATCGGTTAATGCGGCGGCAATAACGCGTTTTCCGCCGTTTTTAAGCGAATCTATCGCCGAAAGAGTATCCTCGCATACGAAGATATTATTCGTAAAAAGCGCTCCCATAGTCGCTCGGACGGTTTTCGGAGAATAAACGTCGGCACATTTACCGCACAAAATCACGTCGCATCCAAGCGCGGCGGCGGTACGGATAACCGTTCCGACGTTGCCCACGTCCTGAAGATCCACGAGCATTATCGAATTTCCGTTTTGAGCGTCGGGAAGCTTATCGTAAGAAACGTCCTTTCCTATTTCGCGTACGTTGGGAAGAAGCTTCGAAACGGTAAAAATACCTTGAGGCGCTTTTTCATCGGTTATCTTATCATATACCGATGAGGTCACCTCGATAACCTCGCATTTCGCATTTTCAATAAGCGAAGAATAACGAGCCGAAACGTCTTCCCTTACGAAAACGGCTTCGGGAACGTATCCCGCGCGAACGTATTCCTCGAGAAGATGGACTCCCTCGAAATAGAAAAGCCCCTGCTCTTCCCTTTCACGCCTCGAAGAAAGCGAATTTATCGATTTAATTGTCGGGTTATTTCGCGATTCGATTCTTTTCATATATCTTCCCGATCGTTGTATTTGCTGTTTGCGGTACACTTTTTTCGCAAGCGTCGGCGTTCGTTCGTAACGGCACGTCTATAAACCCTTTGAGGAGTTTAGAGGCGGGCAGAACGGGCAAACGGAGCCCGAAGCGGTAGCAACCTACCGCGAGAGGCGACGTTCGTTCGTCGATGCACGTCTATAAACCCTCAAAAAAAGAAAGCGTACTACTATATAATATTAATATAATAGTACGGATTCTCTATGTTGTCAATATTCAATTAAAACTTTTTTCCCAAAAGGATTCGGTCGATACCGCCGTAATCCTTAATAACGGCAACCTCAAAGCCGTTCTCACGAAGGATACGTGAAACGTCCTCGCATTGGTTTATACCGATCTCGTATATCAAAATACCGTCGCGCTTAAGGATATGAGGAACGAGCGCGGTAACGATTCGGTAATAACGAAGTCCGTCCTCACCGCCGTCAAGAGCGGTTTCGGGCTCGTATCCGACGACTTGGGTATCGAGCGTTTGGATATCGTCCGTGGGAATATAGGGAGGATTGCAAATAACGAGATCAAGCGGACGCTCGAGCGTCTTTGCCAGATCGATATAATCGTCCTCATCGAGCGCATCGAATCGGCGCACAGAAACGTTTTTGCAATCGGCAAGGTTCTTTTCGGTATACGGAAGAGCCTTTCGCGAAAGCTCGAGCGCATATCCGCTTACCGACGGCTTTTCGGAGGCGATAGCCTTCGAGATACAACCGCTTCCGCTGCAAATATCGGCAAAAAGTCCGCCCTCGGGAAGAACTCCGATAGCCGCCTTTACGCCTACCTCGGTATCACTTCGAGGGATAAAAACACCGTCGCCGACAAAAATATCATATCCGTAAAAATTACATTTACCGAGGATATACTGGATAGGCTTTCCGAGCGAAAGCTCAAATACGGCACCGCTTATAAAAGGGTCGATAGTACGGGACACCTCGTCGTCAAGGCGCGCGAGAAGCGAGCTTCTCTCGACCGAAAGCGCTTCGCAAAGAAGCATATCCGCGATTACGTCACCCTCCTCGGGAGATATTTCAGCGAGCATCTCTCTTAATTTATTTCGATAATCTCTAAGCTTCAATTTTGTCCTCCGAAGCGGAAGAAGCTTCTTCCGTTGTTTCGTTATTTTCGGTTTGCGTCTGTTCTTCCTCCTGACAAGCAAGGCATTCCTCGTAAAATTCGGGAAAATCATCAGGAAGAGCGCATTTAAGCGAGGTAATAGCAACCTCGATTATATCGTCCTCGGGCTCCTTGGTAGTAAGCTTTTGCATCCAAAGACCGGGGGTTGCGAGAAAACGGATAAGCCAATTATCGTGTCTTCCCGCATAGCGGATAAATTCATATCCGATACCGACGGTAAGAGGAAGGAGCGCAAGCTTGATAAGGCTTCTTAGCCAAGTAATATCGACCCACCAGAGGAAAAAGCCGATAAAGATCGATAAGAACATCATCGCGAACATAAACGACGTTCCGCAACGGGGGTGGAAGCGGCTTTGCTTCTTGACGTTTTCAACGTTAAGCTCAAGTCCCGCCTCGTAGCAGAAAATACTCTTATGCTCTGCACCGTGATACTTATAAACACGCTTCATATCGGGAATAAGCGCGGTGCACCAAATATACGCAATAAATATAATTACCTTAAGAACGCCCTCAAAAATACTTCTGAACGCTCCTGCCAGCGCTTCGTGCGCCACGTAACCGCTGATAATATCGCTTGTAATGGGAACACCGCAAGCCTCCACAAGCGGGCGGCACAAGGATTCAACCCACTCCTTGAAGAAGTAGAGCGTATCTCCGTTAAGGTCGAATTTATCGAAGAAAACGTTCATCGCAAATCCGCCGATAAGGGTGGGGAGATAAATGAAAAGTCCGAGCGCAATAGCGACGCCGAGAATAACGGAAATAGCGGAAATAACGCCGATAAGCCATTTACCGCAATGCTTTTCGATCCATTTATCGAGCTTGGATTGCTCCTCCTCGGCAACCTCAAGACCGAGCATATCGGTGCCCTCGGTAATGGTCGAGAAGGAAAGCATCATAGATTCGATAAAATTAACGACACCGCGGATAAGGGGCCATTTGAATATCTTTATCTTGTCAGAGATAGAGGAATTTCCCTTACGGGTAACAACGATTTTTTTATTATCCAATCTTCGCACGGCAATAGCGGTATGAAGCTTGCTTTTCATCATAACGCCTTCGATTATAGCCTGACCGCCGACGGCACCGCGACGCTTTGCGAGGCAGGAGTCGTTATCGACGGAAGCGGAGCAGGAATTGATTTGTTCTTTTTTGCTCATTTTATGTTCCTTTACGGTTGATTTTATCTTGATTATGTATTATACTATATTTAATTCAAAAATAAAACCCCTTTTCAAAAAATTTACAAGAAAGCCTTATTCCCGTTATATTTTTCGGGATATTATCGGGTATCATCGATATATGGAAACCAAAACCTTCACCAAAAACGACAGCGGATTTATATGCGGTAACTGCGGAAAAGAGGTTCCTCCGCTCGGATACAGCTCGCGCAATCATTGTCCGTTTTGCTTATATTCCCGTCATTTAGACGTCAACCCCGGAGACAGAGCCTCGGAATGCAAGGGCCTTATGCGCCCTAGCGCCGTCACGTCTCATCCCAAGAAGGGATTTATAATCACGCACAAATGTGTCGAATGCGGTGCGGAGCGCAACAATAAAATGCAATCCGACGACGACACGGCACTTCTTATACGACTTACCAACCCGTACAATTTGGAGGAATATAAATGACAAAAGAAGCATCGCAGGGCCGAAAGACCGAATTAAGCAACGCGCTTAAGCTTTTTCTTACGGTCATACTGGCTTTCGCCGCCGCGCTTGTCTTCAGACGCTCGGTAGGTATTCTCGCTATGACTCCCGCGGCGTTCCTTATATGCATCGGCGCGTCTTTTATCAAAATACGTCCCGCGGTGAAAAATACCGTCTTCGCGCTTATGACGTTTATTATGAACACCGTCGAGGAGGACGACCTTACCGTTACGCTCGTCTATACCGCATTATGTCTACTTACCTCGATTCTTTCGAGCGTATGCATCGAGCAATTCAAAAAGAACAAAACACGTGCATCGATCCTTTCGTCTCTGTCGTTGGGTCTATGTATCGGATTAAGCATCGGGCTCATCGGTAATCCTATTGCGGCGATCACAGCCGACCGTGAATTGACCGAATACACCGACAAAAAATACCCCGCCAACGAAAACGGCGCGTTGGGCAGCTTTGAATTTTCAAACGTTTATTACGATTTCCGTACGGGAGCGTACAATATCCAAGCCGTAAGCGACAAATTCCCGACCGAGGGAGGAACGATAACCGCAAACGACGGAAACGTCCGAGATGGGTTCGAATCCACTATGGAAGAAAAGATTTGCGAGCCGTATGTCCTTGAAATCACAAGCGTTTTGAGAGAAGCATTCCCCGATGACAGCTTCACGGTACGATACGACGAGATCTCGAAAAAGGACGGCGAAGCA